>JAABRB010000103.1 GCA_011391185.1 Betaproteobacteria bacterium | reverse complement strand
CATCGGTGAGCTCGACGCCGATCTTCGACTTGCGGACGAGATCGGTCTTGGCCTGGTCCGGCATGGGCGACTCCTGTTGCGGCTTGGCGGTGGGGCGGAATTTCTAGAGGCCAATCTTACAACCGGTCGCCGCCGCACGCGGTACTCGCGCGCATCAAGAATAAGTGCAACGGATTCGTGGGGGCATCCTCCATGTGGGGGATATGGCGGTGACATGCGCTACGCGACCCCCATTTCGCTGAAGTAGCGATAGGTTCCCCGGCCGCCCGCCTTCGCCGCGTAGAGCGCCTGATCCGCGCAACGCAGGAGCGGCGCGAGATCGCCGCCATCATCGGGCCATATTGCGAGTCCGATGCTGCCCCCGAGCCGTAAAACGTGCTCGTCGAGCGTCACCGGCTCGCCGAGCCGCCTGACGATTTTCTGCGCAACCATGCCGGCCTCGGAAAAATGGTGCAGCTCTCCCACGAGCAGGACGAATTCGTCGCCCCCGTAGCGCGCGACCGTGTCGGACTCCCGCACGCTGTGCATGATCAGCTCCGCCGCATGCGTGAGCAGCCGGTCACCGACTTCGTGCCCGAGGCTGTCGTTGACCGCCTTGAAATAGTCGAGATCGAGCATCAGGACGGCCATCTTGTGGCCGTGCCGCCGCGCCTGCGCGGTTGTCACTGCGAACCGATCGCCCAGCAGCGCGCGGTTGGGCAGGCGCGTGAGCGGGTCCTGATAAGCCATCGCCCGCATCCGGCCTTCGGCGTCGCGCCGCAATCGGACCTCGCGTTCCAGAACCTCGTTGCGGGCTGACAGCGCGTGGACCTGATCTTCGAGACCCAACGTGCCGCCGCCGGCAAACGCGAAGCCCGCGAGCTCCTGAACGCGCCGCGTCATCGTGAGGCGGATGTCGCGCTCCGCGCGTTTCGCGGCGTCAGCCGCCATAAGCTCACCGATGTAGTTGCGCAGTTCGGCCATCCTGCGCTCGCGCCGTGCGAGCTGGCCGCGCGACGCCACGGCGTAACCGAGCGCCAGCAGCGCGCCCAATGTGCCGAACTGCAGCGCGTATTCGGGCCAGATCCCCACGGAGTCGAAGCGATGCAGCCGCAAGGCAAGCCCCGTCGCGAGCACGAGCAGCGCCAGGGCGATCAGCCGCGCATTCCTGGGCCGACGGCGAATGCCGCGCTCGATGCGCACGGCCGCCGTGGCAACCACGGCAAATGCCGCAACACCGATGGCGGAGACCATCCACGGCGCCGCCTCCGACGCACCCCATGCAGGCGCGGTGGCCGCGCCGATCAGCGCTGCGACGACGGTCACCTTCAGGGCGCGCTCGACGCCAACGCCCCGTGCCGTGCCGCCGAGGTAACCGCGACCCAGCGACACCAGCGCGCCCAGGCCGAGGAGCGGCATCGCCGCGGCGAGCTCGGCCTGCCAGGGACCGAGACCGGCAGGCAGCGCGACGTCGGCGAGCCCGCTCGACAGCGCGTGCGCCAGCGCGATGAAGATGGCCGCGGCGGCGAGATGCAGCGCGTGGCGCTCGCGCACGCCGAACCACAGCAGCAGCTGATAGGCGGCAAACGCCGTCAGGCCGCCGTAGACGAGCAAACCCGCGACGATCTCGCGCCCGAGGTCATTGCCACTCACGGCAGCACTCCTCCCCTTATTCCGCCGTCGGCATTATTTCTGCGAGTGGGCCCGCTTGGATTCGAACCAAGGACCAAAGGATTATGAGTCCTCTGCTCTAACCGGCTGAGCTACAGGCCCGCGGCCGCAATGGTAGCAAAGGCCCGCCGGAAAGCCTGTCCGGTCGGAATCCCGCGCCGGCCGCACGACCGGATTCGGGCGGGCGATGCCCCGATCGGTCTGGTGTATTCTGATGGGCTAGACAAATCAGGAGGGTCGCGATGAAGCTCGATATCTTCAACCACTTTTTCCCGAAGGCATTCTTCGATCGGATGATCGAGCTTTCCCCGAAGGGCAAGGACATCAACAAGCGGGTCCGGGAGGTGCCGAGCATCCATGACCTCGACATGCGCCTGCGCATCGTGGACCAGTTCGACGATTATCAGCAGGTGATCTGCCTGCCGGCGCCGGCCATCGAGGACTTCGGGAAACATGCGGTCGAGATGGCGAAGATCGGCAACGACGGCATGGCGGAGCTGGTGGGCACGCATCGCGATCATTTCCCGGCATTCATCGCCGCGCTGCCCATGAACGATCCGGACGCCCTGTTGAAAGAGGCCGAGCGCGCGGTGAAGAAGCTCGGCGCGGTCGGCGTCCAAGTCTACAGCAATGTCCTCGGGCGTCCGCTCACCGATCCCGCGACACTGCCGCTCTTCGATCTGATGGCGGAAATGGACCTGCCCATCTGGATCCACCCGATCCGCGCCGCCAACATCCCGGACTACAAGGGCGATGCAAAGAGCCAGTACGAAATCTGGTGGACGTTCGGCTGGCCGTACGAGACCAGCGTTGCGATGACGCACATCGTCTTCGCGGGCCTCTTCGACAAGCATCCGGATCTGAAGATCATCACCCATCACATGGGCGCGATGGCCCCGTACTTCTCGGGTCGCGTCGGGCCCGGCTGGGATCAGCTCGGCGCCCGGACGTCCGACGAGGACCTGACGGTACTGCTCAAGAAGCTGAAAAAGCGGCCGATCGACTACTTCAAGATGTTCTACGCCGACACCGCGCTCTTCGGCGCGAAGAAGGCGACCGAGTGCGGGCTGGACTTCTTCGGCGTCGACCACACGCTCTTCGCGTCGGACGCACCGTTCGACCCGGAGAAAGGCACTGCCTACACCCGCTGGACGATCGAGATCATCGACGGCCTGGACATCACAGCTGCAGAGCGCCAGGCGATCTACGAGGGCAATGCGCGCCGGCTGCTGAAGCTCAACTGAGGTTCCGCGGCGCACGCGTGCCGCGGACGCATCAGGGCTCGACGGCCTCGGCGGGATAACCACCGCGCGCGAGCGCGTCCAGCGTTTCCTGCAGGTGCGTCGGCCCGCGCGTCTGGATCACGAACTCCACGTCGGCGTTCTGCGCCGGCAGCCGCGTGAACGCGCGCTGGTGGTGGACTTCGACGATGTTCGCATTGGCCGCCGCGATGATCGCGGTGACCGCCGCGAGCGAGCCCGGCACGTCGCGCAACCCCACGCGGACGCGCGCAAGGCGTCGGCTGCGCACCAGCCCGCGCGCGACGATCTCGGTCAGCGTGAGCGGATCGATGTTGCCACCCGAGAGGACCACGCCCACGCGCTTGCCTGCGAAGCGATCACGGTTGCGCAGGAGCGCGGCGAGACCCGCCGCACCGGCGCCCTCGACCACGGTTTTCTCCACCTCGAGCAGCGCGAGCACGGCTTCCTCGATGTCGCCCTCGCTGACGAGCAGGATATCGGCGACCAGACGCGCGACAATCTCCCGAGTGAGGCGGCCAGGTTGTTTCACCGCAATTCCGTCGGCGATGGTGCTCGGCCCATAGGGCAAGCCGGATTGCTTCACCGCGTTGACCATCGAGGGGAATCGATCGGACTGCACACCGATGATCTCGATTTCCGCATTGATCGCTCTGGCGGCAACTGCAATGCCGGAGATCAGGCCGCCCCCGCCGACCGGCACCAGCAGCACTTCGAGAGTGGGTACGGCGCCCAGCATCTCCAGCCCCACCGTTCCCTGGCCGGCGATCACGAGCGGATCGTCGTAGGGATGCACGAGGACGAGACCGCGCTCCGTGGCAAGCGCCTCGCCGTGCTCGCGCGCGGCGTCGAAGCTTTCGCCCTGCAGGATGATCTCCGGCCCGTGCCACGCGGTGTGCTCGACCTTCACGGCCGGTGTGAACCGCGGCATCACGATGACCGCCGGAATGCCGAGACGCCGCGCGTGATAGGCCACGCCTTGAGCGTGGTTGCCCGCCGATACGGCGATCACCCCCCGCGCGCGCTCAGCGTCGGTGAGGGAGAGCAGCTTCGCGAGCGCGCCCCGTTCCTTGAACGACGCGGTGAACTGGAGGTTCTCGAACTTGAGGAAGACCTGCGCGCCGGTCAACACGGACAGCGTGCGCGATTCGTCGCAGGGCGTTTCGAGAACCTGCCCGCGGATCGCCGCCGCGGCGTTGCGGATGTCGTCGATCGTGATCATCTGGCAATGCTAACGCCAGTGAGAGGTAAGGAGGAACCACCCCGCCGGCTCCGCCGGCACCCCTCCTTGAAAAGGAGGGGAAAGAATCAAGACCTAACCCCTGCTTCGGCCTACTCCCAGCGGGAAGGGGGGTAACGGGGGGAAACCAGCCGGTTCCCTCCTGTTCGTGACCTTCGGGTTTCTCCGAAGGAGGGGAAACAGCCCGACGTTCACTCCGACGTACCGGGATGGGGGGTAACGGGGGGAAACCAGGCGGTTTCCCCCTGTTCGTAACCTACAGTTGCTTCGCCTCGCTCCCTCGCCTCACCCCTGACCAGTTCAACTCTGGTCGAGGAAGCTTTTCAGCCTCTCCGAACGCGACGGGTGGCGGAGCTTGCGCAGCGCCTTGGCCTCGATCTGGCGGATCCGCTCGCGCGTCACGTCGAACTGCTTGCCGACTTCCTCGAGCGTATGGTCCGTGTTCATCTCGATGCCGAAACGCATCCGCAGCACCTTCGCCTCGCGCGGGGTAAGCGAGTCGAGCACATCCTTGGTCACGTCGCGCAGCGAGGAGTACATTGCCGCGTCGCCCGGGCTCACGGTCGAGTTGTCCTCGATGAAGTCGCCGAGATGCGAATCGTCATCGTCGCCGATCGGCGTCTCCATGGAGATCGGCTCCTTGGAGATCTTCAGGATCTTGCGGATCTTGTCCTCGGGCATCTCCATCTTGGACGCGAGCGTCGCCGGGTCGGGTTCCTGCCCGGTCTCCTGCAGGATCTGCCGGCTGATCCGGTTCATCTTGTTGATCGTCTCGATCATGTGCACCGGGATCCGGATCGTGCGGGCCTGGTCCGCGATCGATCGCGTGATCGCCTGCCGGATCCACCACGTCGCGTACGTCGAGAACTTGTACCCGCGGCGGTATTCGAACTTGTCCACCGCCTTCATCAGGCCGATGTTTCCTTCCTGGATGAGGTCCAGGAACTGCAGGCCGCGGTTGGTGTACTTCTTCGCAATCGAGATCACCAGCCGCAGGTTCGCCTCGGTCATCTCGCGTTTCGCGCGACGGGCCTTTGCCTCGCCCATGGACATCTGGCGGGCAATCTCCTTCAGGTCCTTGAGCGGGATGCCGACCCGCTTCTGGATATCGATCAGCTTCTGCTGCTCCTCGAGAATGTTCGGCTCGTAGTGCGAGAGCTGGGAGCTGTAGTTATGGCTGCCGGCGATCTCGTTCTTCACCCACGAGAGGCGGGTCTCGTTCCCGGGAAAGACCTTGATGAAGTGCGCGCGCGGCATGCCGCCCCGCGCCACGCAGAGCGACTGGATGCGCCGCTCGTGGCCGCGCAACTGCTCGACCATGCCGCGCACGTTGTCGCACAACCGCTCGATGCTGCGGGCCGTGAAGCGGATCATCATCAGCTCCGCGCCGATCTGGTCGCGGATCCGGACGAACTCCTTCGAGCGGTGGCCGTGCTTTGCGAGCGCGCTCTTCAGCTTGTCGTTCAGCCGGTTGATCTTGCCGAAGCGCTCGAGCGCATCCTCCTTCAGTTGAAGCAGGCTCGCGGTGATCGCGGCGGCGTTGTCCTCTTCGCTTTCCTCTTCGCTGTCATCGTCCGATTCCTCGTCCGGATCGGCGGTTTCAGCCGCCTCCTGGGCGGGCGGCTCCTCTTCTTCCTTCGCGTTCGGATCGATGAGCCCGTCGACCAGCTCGTCGATGCGCATCTCGTCGCGCGCGACCCGACCGGCGTACTCCACGATCTCGACGATCGTGGTCGGACATGCCGAGATCGCCTGGATCATGTGCCGCAAGCCGTCCTCGATGCGCTTGGCGATCTCGATCTCGCCTTCGCGCGTGAGCAGCTCGACCGAGCCCATCTCGCGCATGTACATCCGGACCGGGTCGGTGGTGCGACCGAACTCGGGGTCGACTGTCGACAGCGCCGCCTCGGCTTCTTCCTCGGCGTCGTCGTCGGCCGCCTGGGAGGGCGCATTCTCCGACAGGATCAGCGTCTCGGCATCGGGCGCCTCGTCGTAGACCTGGATGCCCATGTCGTTGAATGTCGTGATCATCGACTCGATCTGCTCGGCGTCCACGACGTCGGGCAGGTTGTCGTTGATCTCCGAGTAGGTCAGGTACCCGCGCTCCTTGCCGAGCTTGATCAGCGCCTTCAGCTTGGTGCGGCGCGCCTCGGCGTCTTCGGGGCGGTCCTGGGCACGCGCGATCAGCGCGCGCTCAGCCTCGCGCGCCTTGGCGCGGTTGGTCCGGTTGATCTTCTGCTTCTTGGGCGCGATCTGTGGCGGGAGAGCCACCGCCTTGCGCTTGGACGCTGCCAGCGCGGCCGCCACAGCGATCGCCTTCGCTTTGTCCTTCGGCAGCACCTTGGCCGGTACCTTGACCAGTACCTTACCCGGTACCTTGACCAGTACCTTGACCGGTACCTTGACCGGTACCTTACCCAGTACCTTGACCGGTACCTTACCCAGTACCTTGACCGGTACCTTACCCAGTACCTTACCCAGTACCTTACCCGGTACCTTACCCAGTACCTTACCCAGTACCTTACCCAGTACCTTACCCAGTACCTTACTTTTGGCAGGCGGCTTCGCTTTCGCGACCGGCGCCTTGATCGGCGCCTTCGCTATCGCCTTGACCGGGGACTTCACTTTCGTCCGGCCGGCGGTCGTGGCCTTCGGCGTGGGACGCGCCTTGGCCGCGCTCCGCACGGCGACGCGCTTGGAATTTTCGGTCTTGGCGGTCTTGGCCTTGTTCCCGGAAGTCGCTTTCGATTTCGGCTTCGCCATGCTCGTGCGTCCCTCAGTCAATGATCAGTTCGGACAACAATCAATTCGAACAGCAAAAAGGCCAGAATTATAACACTCTAGATGGGGTCCCCGAGGCCGGTCTCAAGGCCGTCTGTTCAAGACCTTTTTGCTCCTGAATCAACTGGTTATAGCGATGACGCTCATCTCCGGAGAGTCCCTGTTCAATTTGCCGGCGTTCGAGTGCCTCGATATCGCGCTTGAGCCGTCGGCTCTGCACCCAGACGAGCGCCGTCGCGAACAGGACTTCGGCGTCCTCGTCCGTGGTGCGCATCTCGAGCAGCCCGGTCTGAAGCTCCTTGATCAGGCCCGCGGCCGGCGCATCGGCGAACGCATCGACGAGTGCCCCTGCGGCAACGACGCCCTCGTGCTCCCGGAGGTAGGCGACCACTGCGGCGATCGCCCGCGCTTCGTGCGAATCCTCGAATTCGAGATCCGCCGGAAGCGCCTGCACGAGCGCCGGTTTGACCAGCAGACAACCCAGGATGGTTCGCTCGAGCTCGTGGCTGCGTAAGCCCCGATTGCGGTCCGCGATTTTCATCGTCGGGCGCCGCGAAATGCCGGACGCAGCACCCGAGACGCGCACGTTGCACAATCGCCCGACTTCCTGGGGATCCATGTGTGCCAGATCGGCCAGCGCCCGCACGAGCTGGACCTGCAGCGCGGGCGCAGTGAGCCGCTGCAGATGGGGGCGTGCCTCCGAGATCAATCGCGAGCGGCCCTCGAGCGTCGTGAGATCCGTTCGCGCGCCGAGTTCGCCAAGCAGGAACGCCGAGAGCGGCTGCGCGCCGGCCAGCCCCTCGAGAAACGCTTTGCTCCCGAGGGCGCGCACGTAGCTGTCCGGATCGTGCTCCTCGGGCAGGAACAGAAACCGTACGGTCTTCCCGTCGGCGAGGCATGCGAGACTCACTTCCAGCGCGTGCCACGCGGCACGCCGGCCGGCCGCATCGCCGTCGAAGCAGAAGACGATCTCGTCGGTCAGGCGCAGCAGCCTTTGCACGTGCACGGGCGTCGTTGCCGTGCCGAGCGTCGCGACCACGTTCTCCACGCCATTCTGCGCGAGCGCGACCACGTCCATGTAGCCCTCGACGACCACGACGCGATTCTCCGTGCGGATCGCGTTGCGTGCCTGTGCGAGCCCATAGAGCTCGCGTCCCTTCTCGAAGAGCGGCGTCTCGGGCGAGTTCAGATATTTGGGACCGGGGGACCCCTTCCCTTCCCCCACTTTTCGACCGGGGGACCCCTTCCCTTCCCCCGGTGATTCGCCCTGCTCTTCGTCCTGCGCAGCCGCAAGAATCCGCCCGCCGAAACCGATGACCAGGCCCCGCTGATCGAGGATTGGGAACACGATCCGATCGCGGAAGCGATCGTAGCGCTTGCTCTGCTCGTTCTCGATGACGAGCCCGCACGTGACGAGCGCCTTATCCGCGTAATCCGGAAACACGGCCTGCAGGCTCTGCCACCCGGCCGGGGCATAGCCGATACCGAAGTGGGCGGCGATCTTCCCGGTGAGGCCGCGTCCTTTCAGGTACTCGATCGCGCCCGGCGCCTGCTTGAGGCTGTCTCGATAGAATCGCGCGGCGCGGTCCATGAATTCGTAGAGATCGGGACCTTGCGGCGCGTCGGCCGACCCGCGACGCGGCTCGAATTCGGGAAGCTTCATCCCGACCAGGTCCGCAAGATCCTTCACCGCATCGACGTAGCCGAGGCCACCGTACTCCATGAGGAAGCCGATCGCGTTGCCGTGCGCGCCGCAGCCGAAGCAGTGATAGAACTGCTTGGGCTGACTGACGGTGAACGAGGGTGTCTTCTCGGTGTGAAACGGGCAGCAGGCGACGAAGTTCGCGCCGGACTTCTTGAGAGGAACCCGGGCGTTGATGACGTCGACGATGTCGACGCGGTTGAGCAGATCGTTCTTGAAGGACTCGGGAATCACGCTTCGCGCCGCAGCCGGACCGGAATCCTGCCCCTCACTCCGCACACGCCCCTGGCTGGCGCCGGGAGCATCCATCCGGCCGTGGCCGAACACCTCATCCTCGTATTTATAGGCGAATCTGCCCGCGGCGCAAGGATCGCCGTTGCCGTCGCCCGATTACCGGCGCCGGCCCTTCACTTTCTTACCGGCTGGCGAGCTTCGCGCGCACCGCCGCCGACACTTTCCCCATGTCGGCCCGTCCCGCGAGGGTCGCCTTCAACAGCGCCATCACCTTGCCCATGTCGGCCATCCCGCCGGCACCCGTGGCATCCATTGCAACGTCGATTTCCCGGGCAATCTCCGCGTCGCTCGCCTGCTGGGGCAGATAGGCCGTGAGCACCTGTACCTCGAAGGTCTCGACATCCACCAGATCCTGGCGGCCGGCGTTCCCGTATTGCTCGATCGAGTCGCGTCGCTGCTTGAGCATCTTCTCGATGACGGACACGACCTCTGCGTCGGCAAGCTCCTTGCGTTCATCCACTTCGCGTTGCTTGATCGCGGCGAGCAGCAGGCGCACGGCCGAGAGGCGTTGGGTGTCCTTCGCCTTGAGCGCCGCCTTCATGTCGTCGCTGACGCGCGTCCGGAGGCTCATGTTCGGGTGAGGCGTGAGGACTCAGGGGTGAGCGGCGGCACGCAACCGGGGGCGAGGCCATGCGTCCTCACCCGCCACGCCCTGCGCCCCACTCAATAGAGGCGGGGCGGAAGCTGCTGGCTGCGCAGGCGCTTGTAACGCCGCTTCACGGCAGCAGCGAGCTTGCGCTTGCGCTCCTGTGTGGGCTTCTCGTAATACTCGCGGGCGCGCAGCTCAGTGAGCAACCCGGTCTTCTCGATGGTGCGCTTGAAGCGACGCAGGGCCACTTCAAACGGCTCGTTCTCCTTGACGCGAACGGTCGGCATGTAAGGCTCGATTCCTCGGCAAAATCGAAAAGGGGCGAAGTATAACAAATAACAAGCACTTGGAGGCCACAGGGCGACCGCGAGCGGCCCGGCCGGAGCGTCGCCCGGTGCCACCCCCCGTGTGCCCCGGCCCGGCGGCCCTGGTGGGGATGACATAATCCC
>JAABRB010000102.1 GCA_011391185.1 Betaproteobacteria bacterium | reverse complement strand
GAACGGACGGCGATTTGCGGAGCGGCGGTGCGCCGCAACCGATGAAGGCCCGCGCGCGCCTCGCAGGCGGCGTCGCCGACGTGCGCGTGCTGATGAGCCATCCGCACGAGAACGGACTGCGCAAGGACGCGGCGGGGAAGCTCATTCCCGAGCATTTCATCCGCAAATTCACCGTGCAGCGCGGCGGACGCACGGTGTTCGCGGCCGAGCTCGGCCGCTCGGTGTCGACCAATCCGCTCATCGGTTTCCGGCTGCGTGACGCAAAGGCGAACGACACGCTGACGCTGCGCTGGGAGGACAGCCGGGGCGAGACCCGGACCGACCCCGTCGTGGTCGTCGCCGGGTAGCGGGCACCGCCCGACTCGAACCGGCTGCGGCGCGCTAGAATGTGCACGCATGCCTTGGGCCGTGCCCGCTATGCGCGATCGCACCCGGCATGCGCAGAGCCCCCGACCCCCGACCCCCGAGACATGCGCAATCCCGGTCCGCTCCTGATCGTCCTGGCAGGACTGTCGCTCGGCGCGGCGGCGCAGAGCCCCCCCAGGCCGATCGGGGATGCCGCGGCGCCGGCGATCGCCGCGCGGCCGCTCGGCGGGATCGCCATCTACCCCGAGCGCAGCGCGCCTGCCCAGAGCCTGCCCGAGAACGAGAGCAAGCTGTCGGCGGAGGTCTCGGCACGCATCCTGGCGCTTCCCTATGACGTCGGGCAGACGATACGCAAGGGCGACGTGGTGGCACGGCTCGACAAGCGCGACTTCGAGCTTGCCGTAACGAAAGCCAGGGCGAGCATGGGCGCTGTCCAGGCGCGCATCGCTCAGGCCGAATCGCAGCTCGAGCGTGCGCGCGAGCTGGCGAAGCAGAATTTCATCTCGGCCGAGGCCGTCATTCAGCGCGAGACGGAGCTCGCCGTGCAGCGGGCCGAGCTCGCCGTGCAGCACGCGGGCCTCGCGACCGCGGAGCGTGAGCTCGAGAAGACGACGGTGCGTGCGCCGTTCGATGCCATCGTGAAGCAGCGCCATGTCGGCGTAGGCGAGCTTGCCGCGCCCGGAGCAGTGCTCGTCACGCTGATCGATCGGTCGCGCCCGGAAGTGTCGGCGCAGGTGCAGTTGAAGGACGCCCAGTCCCTCAAGGAGGCGGCCGGCGCTGTGTTTAGTGCCGATGTCGACTACCCGGTGAAGCTCACGCGCGTCTCGCCCGCCGTGGACCGGGAATCCCGGACGGTCGAGGCCCGGCTCGCGTTCCAGGAGCGCACGGCGCAACCCGGCACGTCCGGACGGCTCGTCTGGCGCGAGACGCGCCCGCACCTGCCGGCCGAGTACGTCGTGCGGCGCAAGGGCGAGCTCGGCGTGTTTATCATGTCCGGGAAGGCACCCGAGTTCGTCGTGCTTCCCGGCGCGCAGGAAGGCCGTCCGGTGCCGGTCGTGTTCCCGGTCGATACGCTGATCGTCACCGAGGGGCGCAATTCCCTCGGTGCCAAGCCCGCAGGTAGGTAGCCGACAGGGTCGCACGCCGCGCGAGTCCGGCAGGAATAATCCAGGCATGCGTTTCTACCGGCGGTTAATCCGCAATCACCCCTTCGCGAACATCACGTTCGTGGTGGTGATCCTGGTTGGCCTTGCCGGCTACTCGCTCATGCCGCGCGAGCAGGACCCCGAGATCAATTTCAACTGGGTCGATATCACGACCGTCCTGCCGGGCGCCGCCGCCGAGGATGTGGAGAAGCGCGTCACGGTTCCGCTCGAAGAGGCGATCAAGAACGTGCAGGACATCCGGTTCGTGCTCTCCTCGAGCCGCGAGAACATCTCGCACATCCTGGTCCGCTTCCGAGAGATCGACGGCCGCACCTTCGACAAACGCATCAACGATCTCAACCGCGAGATCCAGAACAAGGCCAGGGCCGAGCTGCCCGCGGAGGCGAAGGACCCACGCACCACCGAGATCACGACCTCGAATGGCTTCCCGACGGCGATGGTGCTCCTGACCGGAAGCGCCGACGACGAGGTGCTGCGCTCCATCGCGCACCAGATCAAGCTCGACATCGAGCGGATCGCCGGGGTGGATCGCGTCTTTGCGCTCGGCCAGCACGATCCGGAGCTGCTGGTCGAATTCGCGCCGCATGCGCTCGTCGCGCGCGGCGCGAACGGCAGCGACGTCGCCGATGCGGTGAGCGGCGCTTTCCGCGACACGTTCGCCGGCCGCCGCAAGACCGAGGGCGACGAATGGCTGGTACGGGTCATCGGGCAGGACGCCGATCCCTCGGCGCTCGCCCGCATCGCGGTGAGTCCGCTCGGCAACGCGCGTGAGCAGTTCCCGCTCGATACCGTGGCCACAGTGTCGCGGGCGCGCGCAACGGCCAGCCAGCTCGTCACCCGCGACGGCCGACCCGCGGTGCTCTTCTCGGTCACCAAGAAGAGCCATACCAACACCATCGAGCTCGTCGACAAGCTGGATGCCTACATCGCGGAGAAGAATCCGGTCCTGGCCGCTTCCGGCGTTGCGCTGATGCTGGCGGACGACCAGACGGTGATGACCCAGGCGGCGATCCGCATCATGGAATCGAATGCGGGGATCGGTCTGGCACTGGTTCTCGCGATCTGTTGGTTGTTTCTTGGCACGCGGATCTCGATTCTCGTCGCGATCGGCATTCCGTTCTCGCTGGCCGGCACATTCGCGGTGCTCTACGCGACCGGCAGCACGCTGAACGTGTCGGTGCTCCTCGGCGTCGTCATCGCGCTCGGCATGCTGGTGGACGACGCGGTAGTGGTCGTCGAGGCGATCTACTACCGGCTGCAGCGCGGCCAGGAGGTCGTCTCGGCCGCCATCGACGCGATGCGGGAAGTGTTCGCCCCGGTCACGTCCTCCGTTGCGACCACGCTGGCCGCGTTCCTGCCCCTCATGCTCCTGCCCGGCATCGTGGGCAAGTTCATGTTCGTCATCCCGTTCGTCGTCACGCTTGCGCTGCTGATCAGCCTGATCGAGGCCTACTGGATGATTCCGACCCACGTCGCAGCCCTGCGCCCGGACTTCTCGCACCCGAACCGGATCCAGCGGTGGCGCACCCGCCTGACGCACGGGGTGCGCGTGAAGTACTCGCTTGCGCTCGTCTACGTCATGCGGCGGCCATTGCGTTTCGCCGCGGTCGCGGTGCTCGCCGTTGCTGCCGCTGGAGCGGCGGTGGCGACCGGGGTCGTGCGCATCCAGTTCTTCGCCTTCGATCCGCTGCGCATCTTCTACGTGAACATCGACATGCCCGCGGGCGCCCCGATCGAAGCGACGCTCGAGCGGCTCCAAGGACTGGAGCCCGTGGTGAAGAAGCACCTGAATCCCGCGAACGTACGTGCCGTCACCGCCGCCGCGGGCGTGAAATTCACCGACACGGAGCCGATCTTCGGCGACGCCTACGGTCAGCTGATCGTCACCCTGCAGCCGCGCGGGGCGGATGCACGCGAAGCGCCGGAGATCGTCGAGGCGCTGCGCAAGGATGTCCTGGCCGTACCCGGGCCCGGCAAGGTCACGTTCACGGTGCTCTCCGGCGGGCCGCCACCGAGCAAGGCGATCCGGGTGCGCGTGCGCAACGACGACTACGCCGAACTACGCGCCGCGGCCGACGGGATGAAGCGCATCGTCGCCGGGATACGTGGCACCCAGGACGTCACCGACGACGACCTGCCCGGCCGGCCGCAGCTCGTGCTGAAGCTCGATCGGGAAGCGGTGCGCGCTGCGGGCCTCGTCGATGCGCAGGTCTCGCGGCTGGTGCGGCTGGCCGTCGACGGCGAGATCGCCGCGGTGATGCGCGATTCCGGCGAGAAACTCGAAGTTCGCGTGCGCGCCCGCCGCGAAGCGTCGGCCGACGTCGCCGCGATTCTCGAGATGCCCGTGGCGCTGCGCGGCGGGGTCACGACGACACTCGGCCGGCTCGTGACCGCGGAAACGCGCGCCGGCGAGGGCGCGATCCGCCACTACAACCTGCGGCGTTCGATCGCCGTGGAGGCGAACCTCGACAAGGCGGTCATCGATACCGTGGCGGCGAACCGGGCGATCGAGGCGGAGTGGGACAAGGTCAAGACCCGCTATCCGTCCACGTCCCTCGACTTCTCGGGCGAGCTGGACGACATCCAGGAAAGCCTCGATGCGATGAAGATTCTGTTCCTTCTCGGCGTCGGGCTCATTTTCCTCATACTCGCGGCGCAGTTCCGGAGCTATGGACAGCCGCTCATGATCCTGGTCACGGTGCCGCTCGCCTTCACGGGCGTCGTGTTCGGCCTGCTGGTGTCGGGAAATCCGCTGAGTCTCTACACGCTGTACGGGGTCATTGCGCTGACCGGCATCGCGGTGAACTCGGCGATCGTGCTGATCGACGCGGCCAACCGGCGGCTCGCGGCGGGCATGAGCGTGCTGCACGCGACCGTGTACGCCGCGCGGCGCAGGATCATCCCGATTCTGATGACCTCGACGACCACGATCGCGGGGCTCCTTTCGCTCGCCTTGGGCCTCGGCGGAAAATCGCTGCTCTGGGGGCCCGTCGCGGGTGCAATCGTCTGGGGCCTCTCGGTGTCGACGCTTCTCACGCTGTTCGTGGTGCCCCTCATCTTCTGGGCGTTCATGCGGCGCGGAGAACGCAAGCGGCGCGTGCTAGCATGAACGCTCGTCGCCGCTGACCCTCTCGAACCGTGGAGTGCCGCATGAGCGAGCCTTCCCGCACGTTGTTTTCTGAAGCACTGGTCTGGGCCGGAACGCTTGAGCTCGCGGGCGGGCCCCCGTTCACGGGCGACGTGCTCGTCAAGGGCAACCGGATTGCGTCAATCGCACGTGCGCCGGCGCACCTCCCGCGCGATGGCGCCGCGGTTGTCGAATGCGCTGGCGCCACGCTCATGCCCGGCCTCGTCGACGGCCATGCGCATCTCTCTTTCGTGCCACTCGCGAATTTTGCCGACATCGGCGACATCCCTCCGGAGGAACACGCCTACGCGACGATGCACAACGCGCGCACCGTGCTCGCGGCAGGGTTCACGAGCTGTCTTTCGGCGGGCGCGGCAAAACCGCGGCTCGACGTGGCGCTGCGCAACGAAATCGACGCCGGCCGAATTGCGGGGCCGCGCCTACTCGCGGCAAGTCCGGAGCTCACCACGACCGGCGGACTGGGCGACGAGCGGAAGCTGCACCTCTATCGTGAATCGGTCGCGATGATCGTCGACGGCGCCGACGAAGTGCGGCGCGCCGTGCGCACGCTGTGCCGCGAAGGCGTCGACACGATCAAGTTGAACGTTTCGGGCAACCACACGCTGAGCGCCGGCAAGGCGCATCTCACGCTGATGAGCGAACCTGAGCTCGCGGCCGCAGTCGAGGCGGCGCACTCCTTCGACAAGCGTGTCGCGGCGCACTGCCGTTCGGCCGCGTCCGTGAAGCTCGCGCTCCGGCACGGGGTCGAAATCATCTATCACTGCGATTTCGCCGATGACGAGGCGATCGATCTGCTCGAGGCGGCGAAGGACCGCGTCTTCCTGGCGCCGGCCCTGGGAATGATGTACGACACGATCCACCGCTCGGAGGCATTCGGCATCGGCTTCGAGCGCGCGAAGGCGCGCGGGCTGCTGGAGGAATTCGAAAGCGTCTCCCGCGTCTATACCGAACTGCGCAAGCGCGGTCTGCGGGTCCTGATTGGTGGCGACTACGGTTTTCCGTGGAGCCCGCACGGCGCGAACGCGCGCGACCTGGAACATTTCGTGAATTTCCTGGGCTACCGGCCCGAGGAGGCGCTGCACGCGGCCACGCGGATCGGCGCGGAGGCGATGCTCCTCGGCGAGCGCCTCGGATTCGTGCGGGAGAGCTTTCTCGCCGACCTGCTGCTCGTTCGCGGCCGGCCGTTCGAGGACGTCGCAGTGCTGCAGCGTCCGGAGAACATCCTTGCCGTCATGAAGGACGGCCGCTTCCACACGCTTCCGCCCTCGCCCGGCGCCGCACGCTGGCCGCTGGCCGCGTACGCGCCCGGGACCCGGCCCGCGCCGCGGCCGGTGCTCTGCCGCCGCGCCGCCCCGGACGGCGCCCGGGCCTTGGTAGGGCTACCAATTCCGGGCCGGAGTTGGTAGTATTACCAAACCTGTCTGTCCGGCCGCGCCATGGACGTCCGCACCCGAATCCTCGAATCCGCGCTCGCCCTGCTGGGCGAGTCCGGCGTCGCCGAGCTGACCCAGCCCAAGGTGAGCCGGGGCGCGGGCGTCAGCCAGAGTCATCTGACGTACTATTTCCCGACGCGCGCGGACCTGCTGCTCGCGGTCGCGCGGCACGCCATCGATCAGGTCATGACGCGGCTGCACGATGCCGTCGCGCGCGGCTCGGGCGGGGGCGCCGGGCACGGCGCGGGCGGGAGCGCCGAGCGGGGTGCCGGCGTCCTGGTTGCGGCGCTCACGGACAAGCGCAACATCCGCGTGATGCTCGGCCTCGTGGTGACGTCCGACGAGGACCGCAAGATCAAGGCCTCGTTGCGGCAGTTCGTGAAGAACGTGCGTGCGGTGCTCGGCAGGGAGCTCCGCGCGATGGGCGCCCAGATCGACGACGAGGCGATCGCGACCTTGCACGCGACCGCGATCGGCCTGGCCGTCCTGAATCTCGCACGCGATAACGAGGACTCGCGTCGCGACGTCGAGACCGTGATCCGCAGTTCGCTCGGGCGGTTGATGAACGCGCCTGCCGGCCGGAAAGGAGCCCGCAATGCGCGCAAGGGCTAGCTTGACGGCGGTATTGCTGTCACTCGGGCTCACCGCCTGCTCGAACGGCCCCGCCGATACGTTCCAGGGCTACGGGGAAGGGGAGTACGTGTATGTCGCCTCGCCGTATGCGGGGCGGCTGGAGAATCTCGCGGTCGCGCGCGGTGCGCAAGTCGCAGCCGGCGCACCGCTTTTCATTCTCGAGCATGGCGTGGAACAGGCCGGCGTCGACGCGGCGGAGGCGAAGGTAAAAAGCGCCGAGGCAATCATCGCGAACCTCGCCGGCGCGAAGCGCAAGCCGGAGCTGGACGCACTGCGTGCCCAGATCGAGAGCGCCAGGGCCGCTCTTCGACTCGCAAAGACGCAGCTCGACCAGAAAAAGCGGCTTTTCGCGAGCGGCTACATCTCGGAGGAAGCGCTCGATGTCGCGAGAGCAAACTACGATCGCGATGCGGCCCAGCTCGTGCAGATGGAGGCGCAGCTGCGTTCCGGCCTGCAAAGCGTCGGCCGGGAGCCCGAGATCGAAGCGGCCCGCGCGAATTACGAGGCGGCTCGGGCGGAGCTCGTGCAAGCCCGCGTGAAGCTCGAGCAGAAGACTGCGGTCGCGCCCGCTGCGGCGCTGGTGCAGGACACCTTCTTCCGCGAGGGCGAATGGGTTCCCGGTGGCAGCCCGGTCGTGAGTCTCCTGCCGCCGGGCAACATCAAGGTGCGCTTCTTCGTGCCCGAGGCGGTGGTGGGCAGGTTGCGCGTCGGCGATTCCGTGACGATCTCCTGCGACGGCTGCGCGGGGCCCATCGCGGCGCGAGTATCGTTCGTTTCTCCGCAGGCCGAGTACACGCCGCCGGTGATCTACAGCCGCGAATCACGGGCGAAGCTCGTGTTCATGGTCGAGGCGCGGCCCGGCGGCGGGGACGCGCAAAAACTCCATCCCGGCCAGCCGATGGACGTGAAGCTGAAAGCGAACGCGAACGTGGAACAGCGATGAACGCGCCCGTCATCGACGTCAGCGGCCTGAACAAGCATTTCGGCGCGAAGCACGTCGTCCGCGATCTCACGCTGTCGGTGAACCGCGGCGAGATCTACGGGTTTCTCGGACCCAACGGCAGCGGCAAGACGACATCGATTCGCATGCTCTGCGGCCTGCTGACTCCGGACAGCGGCAGCGGAACGTGCCTCGGCTTCGATATCATCCGCGAAACCGCGGCGATCAAGCGCGAGGTGGGGTACATGACGCAGCGCTTCTCGCTCTGGGAGGATCTCACCATCCGCGAGAACCTGGACTTCGTCGCCAGGATGTACGGCATGCGCGACCGGACGCGCGTCGTGGCGGAGACGATCGAATCGCTTGGCCTCGGCGATCGGCGCGAGCAACTGGCCGGCGAGCTCTCCGGGGGATGGAAGCAGCGGCTCGCACTTGCGGCATGCCTGCTGCATCGACCGAAACTCTTGCTGCTCGATGAGCCGACCGCCGGCGTGGACCCGAAGGCGCGACGCGACTTCTGGGAAGAGATCTACCGCCTGGCCTCGCAAGGCATCTCGGTGCTGGTCTCGACGCACTACATGGACGAAGCGGAGCGCTGCCACCGGCTCGCCTACATTTCCGCGGGAACGCTGCTTGCCAGGGGCACTGCTGCGAACGTGATCGCCGAGCAGCGTCTCGCGGCGTGGTCGGTCAGCGGCCCGGACCTGGTGGCGATCGTCGATCGCCTGCGCGGCAAGCCCGGCGTGGAGCACATCACGCCATTCGGCGCCACGCTGCACGTGACCGGTCGGGACGCGGCCGCGCTCGAACGAACCGTGCAAGGCCTGGCACTCGGGCCGGGTCACCGCGCGGAGCGCATCGACGCCGGACTCGAGGACGTTTTCATCAGTCTCATGGACCGGGCCCCCGATGGAGCGGTGCAATGAGCACGGCGACGTTCTCGTTTCGGCGCTGGATCGGCATCATCGTCAAGGAGTTCATCCAGGTCAGGCGCGACCGGCTCACCTTCGGAATGATCATCGGCATCCCGGTGATGCAGCTCATCCTCTTCGGTTTCGCGATCAATACGGATCCGAAGAACCTGCCGACCGTCGTGTACGCCGCGGACGCGAGCATTTTCTCGCGCAGCTTCGTGGCGGCGCTTCAGAACACCGGCTACTTCAAGGTGACGAGCCGCGCGCCGAACGAGGCCGAGGCTGCGCGGATGATCTCAGAGGGGGAGGCGCAGTTCGTCATCACCATCCCCGCCGATTTCTCGCGCAAGCTGGCACGCGGCGAGCGCCCGGAGCTGCTTGTCGAGGCGGACGCCTCGGATCCGACTGCGGTATCCAATGCCGTGTCGGCGGTCCAGCGCATCGCGGCGACTGCACTCACGCGGGATCTCGCGGGAGCGTTCGGCAAGTCCATCCCCGCGCCGCCGCCCGTCGACGTGCGCGTCCAGCGGCGCTACAACCCGGAAGGCATCTCGGCCTACAACATCGTGCCCGGCCTGCTCGGGACGATCCTCACCATGACGATGATCCTGATGACGGGGCTTGCCATCACCCGCGAGCGCGAGCGCGGAACGTTCGAGAACCTGCTTTCCACGCCGGCGTTGCCGATCGAGGTGATGACCGGGAAGATCGTGCCCTACATCCTGATCGGCCTGATCCAGGTCGCCCTGATTCTCGCCGCGGCGCGGTTCGTGTTCGGCGTGCCGATGCAGGGCAGCCTCGTACTTCTCCTCGGAGTCGTACTCATCTTCGTTGCGGCGAACCTGACGCTCGGCATCATGTTCTCATCGATCGCGCGGAACCAGCTGCAGGCGATGCAGATGACGTTCTTTTTCTTCCTGCCCTCGATTCTTCTCTCGGGCTTCATGTTTCCGTTTCGGGGAATGCCCGAATGGGCGCAGTGGATCGGCAACGTGCTGCCGCTCACGCACTTTCTGCTGCTGGTTCGCGGCATCCTGCTGAAGGGGAACGGGATCGACGTGCTCTGGCCGCAGCTCTGGCCGATTCTCGCGTTCATGGTCGCGGTGATCCTGATCGGCCTGCGCTTCTATCGCCGCACGCTCGACTGATCCCGTCGGGGAACCCTAGTGTCCCGAATCAGAAATTCGCCGAAGAAAACCGCCCAGTTCGCCGCCAGGCGTCGTTCCGCTCCTTGCCAAGACGGCCAGTCTTGGCTGCGACCTGGGGGAAAGGAAGGGGTCCCCCGCCCCTTCCTGGCGCCTAGCCTGACGGCGAACCGAGTAGTTTTCTCGTGCCTTCGGCTGAATTCTGTCTAGGCGCGATAGATGCGCAACTGGAAAGAATGT
>JAABRB010000101.1 GCA_011391185.1 Betaproteobacteria bacterium | reverse complement strand
GGAATCGAGGATCTCCTGAAACGCCCCCTCGAGGAGCGCGTCGATCGGCTGCGCTGCGTCGAAGCCTGGTCGATGGTGATTCCCTGGGTCGGATTCGAGCTGAATACCCTGCTCAAGGAGGTCGAGCCGACCGGTAACGCAAAATTCGTCGAGTTCGTCACGGCCCTGCAACCGGACACCATGAACGGCGTACGCGCCCCGGTTCTCGACTGGCCTTATGTCGAAGGTCTTCGGATGGACGAGGCGATGCATCCGCTGACGATTCTGGCGGTCGGCATCTTCGGCGAGGTACTGCCCAATCAGAATGGCGCGCCCGTCAGGCTCGTGGTGCCCTGGAAGTACGGGTTCAAGAGCGGCAAATCGATCGTCAAGATCAGGCTCGTCGCCAAGCAACCCGGCACCGCATGGGAGAAAGCCGCGCCGACCGAGTATGGGTTCTACTCCAACGTCAATCCCGACGTCGACCATCCGCGGTGGACGCAGAAAACCGAGCGGCGTATCCCGGAATTCTTCGCGCGGCGCGCCACGGTGATTTTCAACGGCTACGGCGACCAGGTCGCGAGTCTGTACGCAGGGATGGATCTGAAGAAATCCTTCTGACGCAGCGCGGACGCAGCGCCCCGAGACGATGCAGCCGAGCCGGAAATGGATCAGCGCCCTCAAAGGGATGCTGTTCGTCGTGGCGCTGGTTCCGTTCACGCGTCTCGCCGTGTCCGCAGTGTGGTTTCCGGATACGCTCGGCGCGAATCCCGCGGAATTCATCACACGCTCCCTTGGCGACTGGGCTTTGCGATTCCTGCTGATCACGCTGGCGGTAACGCCGCTGCGGCGCATGACCGGATGGAACTGGCTCCTCCGGGCGCGGCGCATGTTCGGCCTGTTCGCGTTCTTCTATGTCGTCGTGCATTTCACGAGCTATATTACGTTCGACCACGTGTTCGACGCTGTGGCGATCCTGAAGGACGTCGTGAAGCGTCCGTTCATCACCGTCGGATTCACCGCACTGCTCCTGCTGGTTCCGCTGGCGGTCACATCGACCAACGCGATGGTGCGCCGGCTGGGCGCGCAGCACTGGCGCACGCTGCACCGGCTGGTCTACCCGATTGCCGCGCTGGGCGTGCTGCACTTCTGGTGGATGGTGAAAAAGGACATCACCGAGCCCGCGATCTACGCGGCAATCCTCGCGCTACTGCTCGGCTATCGGCTGGTGGCGTATCTGCGCGAAATTCGCACGCTCCGCTGGGCGCGCGCCGCGGGTGGTCCGCCGGCTACGAGCCCTCGCAACTGACTTGGAGCGGGGCGGGTCGAGAGGAAATCTATCCCGGTGCAGTGCGCAGGAATGCGCGTCACTGCCAGGCGACTCTGCCCGCCACGGGAGCGCCGCCGAGGGGCTAGAGTTTCTGGTGAGGCGCGGCGGATGTCGCGTGAGGTGCCGGCGTCGCTCGGCGCGCTCGGAGTCGCTCCTGCAATCCCTCAAAATAGAGATAAATCACGGGAGTGATGTACAGCGTGAGCAGCTGGGAAAGCGCGAGTCCGCCGACGACCGCGAGACCCAGCGGGCGCCGGGCGTCCCCGCCGGCGCCGAACGAGAGCGCGATCGGCAGGCTCCCTGCGAGCGCTGCCATGGTCGTCATCATGATCGGGCGGAAGCGGATGAGGCACGCCTGGTAGATCGCCTCGGAGGGTTGCATGCCCCGCGAGCGCTGCGCCTCGATCGCGAAGTCGATCATCATGATCGCGTTCTTTTTCACGATCCCGATGAGCATGATGATGCCCACGAAGGCGTACATGTTGAGGTCGATGCCGAATGCCCAGAGTGTCAGGAGCGCCCCGAGCCCCGCGACGGGTAACCCGGAAAGAATCGTCAGTGGGTGGACGAAGCTCTCGTACAGGATGCCGAGCACCAGGTAGATGAAGAAGATGGACAGCACGATCAGGATGCCCATCCCCCGCAGCGATTCCTGGAACGCTTGCGCTGCGCCCTGAAAGGAACCGGTAAGCGTGGCGGGAACCTGGAGGTCGATGACGGAGCGCTCGATTGCTGCCAGCGCCTGGCTGAGCGAGGTACCGGCCTGGAGATCGAACGACAACGTCACCGAGGGCAGCTGCCCGAGATGCGTGACGTTGAGGGGTCCGACGCCGTAGGTCAGTTTGCCCAAAGCGGTGAGCGGCACTAGTGCGCCTTGCGACGAGCGTACGTACAGGAGCGAGAGCGCGGCAGGATCGGCCTGATAGCGCGGCAGGAGCTCGAGGATCACCCAGTACTGATCGGTTGCGGTATAGATCGTGGAGACCTGCCGCGACCCGTACGCGTTGTTCAGCGCCATTTCGATCTGTTGCGGACTCACGCCCAGCGTCGCAGCCTTTTCGCGGTCGATTTCCACCGTGACCTGCGGCCGGGAGATCTGCAGGTCGGTCGTCACGTCGATCAGTCCCGGAAGTGTCTTGAGCCGGGCCTCGATGATCGGCACCCAGTGATAAAGCTCCTCGATGTCCGTGCCTTGCAGGACGTACTGGTATTCACTCTTGGTCACTCGCCCGCCGATCCGGATCGCGGGGAGGTTCTGCATGAAAACGCGCGTCCCCGGGATCCCGCCGACCTTCGGCCGTAGCTCGCGGATCACCTCTTCCACCTTCTTGCGCTCGCCGCGCGGCTTGAGGTTGATGATGAGGCGGCCGATGTTGAGCGACGGACTGAACGAAGTCGCGCCGATGAATGCGTTCACCGACGCGATGTTCGGATCCTTGCGGATGATGTCCGCGACCTGCCGCGTGAGACCGGACATCGCATCGAACGAGATGTCCTGCGCAGCCTCGACGAAGCCGAAGATCTGGCCGTTGTCCTCGGAGGGCAGAAATCCCTTGGGCATCTTCGCGAACAGGAATCCAGTCGCCACGACGATCGCCATGAACACGACCATCGTCGCGCGCGGCCGCGCGATCACCCACTTCAGGCTGACGTCGTAGGCGTGCTTCACCGCATCGAATCCGCGCTCGACGGCAAGGTAGAGACGTCCGTGCTTCTGCATGTTCTCCGGTCGCAGGACCCGGCTGCACATGAGTGGCGATAGCGTCAGCGATACGAAACCGGAGATCAGGACCGCCGCCATGATCACCACCGCGAATTCGTGCAACAGCCGCCCGAGGATCCCGCCCATGAACAGGACCGGGATGAACACCGCCGCGAGCGAGAGCGTCATCGAGACGATGGTGAACGAGATCTCGCGGGAACCGTCGAGGGTCGCCTGTAGCGGCGTCTTGCCCATCTCCAGATGACGCGAGATGTTCTCGAGCATCACGATCGCATCGTCCACGACGAAACCGACGCACAGGACGAGCGCGAGGAGCGAGATGTTGTCGACGCTGTAGCCGAGCAGGTACATCACCGCGAAGGTCCCGATCACGGACATTGGCAGCGCAACGCTCGGGATCAGGGTTGCGGAGAGATTACGCAGGAAGAGAAAGATCACGAGGACCACGAGGACGAGCGCGAGCAGCAGCGTGAACTGGACTTCCTGCACCGATGCGCGGATCGGACCGGAGCGGTCATAGAACACGCGCACCTCGATGCTCTGCGGAACCTGGGCGCGGAACGAGGGCAGAAGCGCCTTGACCCGATCGACGGTGTCGATCGTGTTGACGCCCGGCTGGCGCTGCACGGCAAGGATGATCGAGCGCTTGCCGTTGAACCATGCGGCGACTTTGTCGTTCTGCGTGCTGTCGATGACCCGGCCAAGCTCCTGCAGACGGACCGGCGAACCGTTGCGGTAAGCCACGACCACCGGCCGGAAGGCGGCTGCGTCGAAGAGCTGCCCGGTTGCCTGGACCGCGAAATCGCGGTCCTTGCCGGAAAGCGTCCCGGTCGGCAGGTTGACGTTCGCCTGACCGATGGCCTGCTCGACCTCGTTGATGCCGATGCCGCGCGAGGCAAGCGCACTCGGGTCGACCTGGACGCGCACGGCATACTTCTGCTGGCCGTACACCTGAACCTGCGCGACGCCGGTCACGGTGGATATGCGCTGAGCGAGGATCCCCTCGGCGTATTCGTTCACCGTCCAGAGCGGCAGGGTGTCGGAGGAAAGCGCGATGTAGTAGATCGGAAAATCGGCCGGGTTCACCTTCCGGTACGTAGGCGGAGTGGACATCGTCGGCGGAAGCTGGCGCAGCGTCGCCGCGATTGCCGACTGCACGTCCTGCGCGGCGGCGTCGATGTTGCGGTCGAGCGAGAACTGGATCGTGATCCGCGTGTTGCCCTGACCGCTCAACGAGACGATCGAATCGATACCGGCAATCGTCGCAAGCTGTTTCTCGATCGGCGTCGCCACGGCGGAGGCCATCGTTTCGGGGCTCGCTCCGGAGAGCTCGGCTCGGACCTCGATGGTGGGGAAGTCGACGTTCGGGAGCGAGCTCACCGGGAGCAACCGGTAACTCACCACGCCGAACACGAGGATCCCGATCATGACCAGCAGGGTCATGACCGGCCGGCGGACAAAGATCTCGGAAAGGTTCACGACGGGCGCTCGCCGTTCGCTTTGCGGTCAACGTCCTTCTGGCGGTCGGCGCCCGGTGGGCGCTCGCCTTCCTGCGGCCGTTCGTCGCCCTTGACGACGACCTTTGCGCCCGGGGTCAGCCGCAACTGCCCCTGAGTGACGACCTGCTCGGCCTTGGAAAGCCCGGTCGAGATCACCGCCAGATCGCCTTCGGAGCGCTGCACGGTCACCGGCCGCACCTCGACGCTCATGTCGGGTTTGACGACGAAGACGTACTGCCCGTTCGGACCGGTCTGCACGGCGCGCGATGGCACGGTCAGGGCGTCCTTGCCCTCGAAGAGCCGCAGCGACACCGTCACGAACTGGCCGGGCCACAGCGCGTCGTCGCGATTCTCGAACAACGCCTTCAGCTTGATCGTGCCGGTGGTGGTATCGACGGCATTGTCGATGAAGACCAGCTTGCCGACGGTGGGTTTGGCCGCGTCGGGCGGCGTCGCCTCGACCTGCAGCGGGCCTGCGACCATTTGCCTGCGCACCATTGACAGTGCCTGCTCCGGGACGGCGAAGCTGACGTTGATCGGATGCACCTGGTTGAGCACGACCAGCGGGGCCGCGTCGTTCGCCTTGACCAGGTTCCCTTTCTGGATCTGGATGCGCCCGGTGTAACCATCGATCGGCGCGCGGATCGTGGTGTATTCGAGCTGCAGCCGCGCGTTTTCGAGCGCGGCCTTGCTCGCCAGCACCGCGGCCCCCGCCGTTTCGGCGCCGGTCTTGTACTGGGCGTAACCCTCCTTCGAGATGAAGTTCTTCTCCAGGAGTTCGAGGTAGCGCGCCTCCTGGCGCTGCGCCTGCGCCTGCTGCGCGAGGTCGCGCTGGTGATTCGCCTCTGCCTGCTTGAGCGCCGCGTCGAACGGCCGTGGGTCGAGGTTGAAGAGTACGCTGCCGGCGCGGACCTCCTGACCTTCCCGGAACCGGACGTCCACGATCTGTCCGTCGACGCGCGCCTTGATCGCCACCGTCGCGTAGGCCTCCGCCGCTCCCACTGCCTGGATGCGAACCGGGACTGACTGCTGCGTGACGCGGGCGACTGTCACCGGCACCGGGCCTTGCGACCCCCCAGCCTTGCCTGCCTTGCCGGCGCCGCCTGACGTGGCTGCCTTGTCCGGACTGCCGGACTGACCTGACTTATCGGCTGACTTACCGGCTGACTTACCGGGATTGTCTGACTTGCCCGTCTTCTCGGCTTGCGCACGGGCTTCGTGCCCGAAGTCGCCGAGGAGCGCGAGGCTGCCAACCGTCAGCGCCAAGGATGCGGAATACAGCATCCATCCGGAACGGGCCACCTTGATCATGACCTCGGATATCGCTCGTCTTGCCGTCAGGGCGACAGCGGTCGGGCATTCTATTCCGTCTGCCAAATAGCGTGTGACGAAGCGCGTAAAGAACTGTCAAGGGAAACGCGCTTCGCGCCGGGCTATCCGGGCAACAGTCGTTCTCCGGCGTAGAGCGACTCGGGCGACTCGCGGGCACGGATGAGTTGCATGGTCTTCCCATCGACCATGACTTCGGCAGCCCGGGGGCGGGTGTTGTAGTTCGAGCTCATGCTCATGCCGTACGCGCCGGCGGACATCACCGCGAGCAGATCCCCTTCGGCGATCGTGAGGTCGCGCGCCCGGCCGATGAAGTCACTGCTCTCGCACACCGGCCCGACGACGTCATAGCGTTGCGGGGGGGCGTCGCGCAGCGTGACCGGCACTATGTCGTGCCACGCGTCGTACAGTGCCGGGCGCAGGAGGTCGTTCATCGCGGCATCCACGATCGCGAAGCTGCCGTGCTCGCCGGGCTTGAGGTACTCGACGCGGGTGAGCAGCAGACCGGCATTGCCGACCAACGCACGACCGGGCTCCAGGAGCAGCCTCTGCGGACGATCGCCGATTCGCGCGAGCATCGCCTGAAGATAGTCGGCCACCGCCGGTGGCTGCTCGGTCTGATAGCGGATGCCGAGGCCTCCCCCGATGTCGAGGTGGCGGAGCCGGATGCCCTCGCGCGCGAGCGCGTCGACAAGCTCGAGCGCCCGGTCCAGGGCGTCCACGAACGGTGCAATCTCGGTGAGCTGGGAGCCGATGTGAAAATCGAGGCCCGCCACGTCCAGATGCGGCGACGTCGACGCATCGCGGAACAGGCGCAGCGCGTCGGAAAAGGCGATGCCGAACTTGTTCTCCTTCAGTCCCGTGGAGATGTACGGATGCGTCCTCGCGTCCACGTCCGGATTGACCCGCAGCGAAATCGGCGCGCGCGTGTTGAGGTCTGCGGCGACGCGCGCCACGCGCGTGAGCTCTGCCGCGGACTCGACGTTGAAGCAGAGAATCCCCGCTGTGAGTGCCGCGCGAATTTCGGACTCGCGCTTGCCGACGCCGGAAAATACGATCCTGCCGGGATCCGCACCGGCCGCGATGGCACGCGCGAGCTCTCCGCCGGATACGATATCGAATCCCGATCCGAGTCGCGCGAACACGTCGAGAATCGCCAGATTCGAATTGGCCTTCATCGCGTAGCAGACCAGGTGGTCGCGCCCGGCCAGCGCCGCATCGAATGCCCGATAAGCGGTTTCCAGGGCGGCGCGCGAGTAGACGAAGCACGGCGTGCCGAACTGCGCGGCAATCGCAGAGAGTGCGACCGACTCCGCGTGCAGAATCCCGTCACGCCGGGCGAAGACGCTCATCGGCGGGTCACGGCCGTTTTTTTTCGGCTTCGGCCGCATCGCCCGGATCGGGCGGCGGGAGATAAAGCGGGCCTCGGGTGCCGCAAGCCTGGACGAGCAGGGCGAGCATGACCAAGGTGAGCGCTAGGACGAGCGTGCGGCGCATGATGGTTCGCGGAAGCATTGATCCTACACGACGCCATGCCGGACGCGAACCCCGCGAAATCTAGAACAAATCTAGAACATCTAGAACAATTGGTTGCGCACCCGGTCGATGAGGCGCGTCTCGCCGTTCTGCGCCGGAGGCGGGGCATCCGAGGGGGGTGGCATGTTCTCGCGATAGAAAATTTCGGGCTGGCCGGTCTCCGGCGACTGCATGCCGGTCGCCGGATCGATCATCACGGTCACCACGCCCTCCGGCGGATCGGAGCCCATCTCCGGCACGCCCTTGAGCATGTCGCCCATGTAACCCATCCAGATCGGGAGCGCGGCGCGCGCGCCGGTCTCGTGCTTGCCGAGCTTTTTCGGCTGATCGAAGCCGATCCAGGCAATGCCCACCAGGGTCGGGTGATAGCCTGCGAACCAGGCGTCGACGTTGTCGTTGGTGGTGCCCGTCTTGCCGGAGAGATCGCCGCGTCCAAGCGAATTGGCGCGCGCGCCGGTGCCGTAGCGCACCACGTCGTGCATCAGGCTGTTCATGACGAAAGCATTGCGGACGTCGATCACGCGCAGCGATTCGTCGCCGGCGCGTGCCGGCTGCGCCTGCGCGAGCAGGTCGCCACGGTCATCGACGATGCGCTCGACCAGATAGGGATCGACCAGGTAACCGCCGTTCGCGAACACGGCGTATGCGCGCGCCATCTGCCAGGGCGTCACCGATCCCGCACCCAGCGCCATGGTGAGGTAAGGCGGATGCCGCGCGGCGTCGAAGCCGAAGCGCTTCACGTAGTCCTGTGCATATTGCGGGCCAATCGATTGCAGCACGCGGATCGACACCATGTTCTTCGATCGGGCAAGCGCCGTGCGGAGCCGCATCGGACCTTCGTAGGTATCTTCGTAATTCTTGGGCTCCCAGACCTGCCCGCCGGTCTGCGCGGCGTCGACCACCACCGGCGCGTCGTTGATCACGGTCGCAACCGTGAAGCCCTTCTCGAGCGCGGCAGAGTAGATGAAGGGCTTGAAGCTCGATCCGGGCTGGCGCCAGGCTTGCGTGACGTGGTTGTACTTGTTGCGCGAGAAATCGAAGCCCCCGACCAGCGCCCGTACGGCGCCCGTGATCGGGTCCAGTGCGACCAGTGCCGCCTCGACTTCCGGAATCTGGATGATTTCCCAGGCGCCCCGTTCGTGCTTGAGCACGCGCACGACGGCCCCGCGTCGCACCCGGCGGTTCGGGGGTGACTTGCCATCCAGCGCGGAAGCGGCGAAGCGCAGTCCCTCGCCCTTCACGGTGATGGTTTCCCCGCCCCGGAGATAGGCTTGCACCTCCTTTGCGCCCGCGCGCACCACGATGCCCGCCCGGATGTCGCCGTAGTCCGGAAAGTCATGCAGGGCGTCTTCCAGCGCGTCCTCGCCGGCATCCGCGGGCAGCTCGACGTAACTCTCGGGGCCCCGATAGCCATGGCGCCGCTCGTAGTCGAGCACGGCTCGGCGCAGCGCCTGATAGGCGGCCTCCTGGTCGCGCTTCGTGATGGTCGTGTAAACGCGCAGCCCGCTCGTGTAGACTTCGTCGGGGTAGCGGTCGTAGAGCACCTGCCGCACCATCTCGGCGACGTACTCCCCGTGAACCGAGAAATCGTCAAAGTCGCGGCGCACCACCAGGGCCTGGGCCTGGGCCGTCGTGTACTGTTCCTCGGTGATATACCCGAGCTCGTGCATGCGGCGCAGCACATAGAGCTGGCGCTGCTTGGCGCGCCGGGGGTTCACGACCGGGTTGTATGACGAGGGGGCCTTGGGAAGCCCGGCCAGCATGGCGGCCTCCGCCACGCTCACGTCCGCCAGGGCCCGCCCGAAGTAGATCTGCGAGGCTGCCGCGAATCCGTACGCCCGCTGACCGAGGTAGATCTGGTTGATATAGATCTCGAGAATCTCGTCCTTGGTCAGGCTGGCCTCGATCCGGAACGCCAGGAGCGCTTCGTAGGCCTTCCGGATCAGCGTTTTGTCGCTCGACAGGAAGAAGTTCCTGGCCAACTGCATGGTGATGGTGCTCGCGCCCTGCCGCTTGCCCCCCGCGAGGAGGTTGGAGTAGGCTGCTCTTATGACGCCGACATAATCGACGCCCTGGTGGCGGTAGAACCGCTCGTCTTCGGCGGCGAGGATGGCCTGCTTCATCACCTCGGGAACCGCATCGATCTGCACGACTGCCCGGCGCTCTTCGCCGAATTCTCCGATGAGCGCGCCGTCGGCCGTGTAGACCCGCAACGGGACTTTGGGCTGGTAGGTGGTGAGTACTTCGATCGAGGGGAGGTTCGGAACGGCCAGGAGCAGCACGAACCCGAAGAGCGCCACGCCCACGACGGCGAGCCCCGTCAGGAGCGCGAACGGGAGAGCCAGCCTGCGGAGCCACCTCACGGAAGGGATCTTTTTGGGGTCCAAGTCGGCGCCATTATAGGCATTCCGGGGGGCAACGCCTCCCCGGACAAACGTGAAAAATTTGCTTGCTCCCCCGGATACTTGTTGCTAGGATTTGATGCAAACTATACGAACCGCGCCTAAACGACCGTACCTAAAGGGGTTTTCCCTTGCCGCTTGACATCTTCAAGCCCAAAGCGCCGCCGCTCTTCGGGATGGACATCAGTTCCTCTGCCGTCAAGATGGTGGAGTTGGCT
>JAABRB010000100.1 GCA_011391185.1 Betaproteobacteria bacterium | reverse complement strand
ATGATGGACGTCTGGACGACCGGTGGCGTGATCATCGCGATTTTCCTGGTGGCCACAACCGGATGGCAGCGGATCGATCCCCTCGTGGCCCTGGCGGTCGCCGCGAACATCCTGTGGACCGGGGTGACGCTCGTCCGAAGGTCATTTCTCGGCTTGCTGGATCGCGCGCTGCCCGCCGAGGATCGGATCGCCATCGAGGCGGTCCTGGACGCTCACCACAACGCAGGGGTGCGCTATCACGCATTGCGAACACGCGAGGCCGCGGGGCGCTCGTTCGTGTCCGTGCACGTTCTGGTTCCGGGCGAGTGGACCGTGCAGCGCGGCCACGATGTGCTGGAGCGCATCGAGGCCGACATCCGGTCACGGCTGCCAGGCGCGTCGGTGTTTACGCATCTGGAGCCGCGCGAGGATCCCGCGTCGTTCGAGGACATCGCGCTGGACCGGCACGCCGCCCCGGACCGAGACCGGCGCTGAAACGGGCCGGCCACGGCGAGACGCGCCGTCAATTCCTCCCGCGGGACGCGTGTCCACCGGGTCCATGAGCGCGCTGCTGGACGATCCGATTGAGGATTTTCGTCATGGCAAGCGCCATCAGGACGACGCCGATAGCGATGCAGAGCCACGCGACGCCCGGCTGGGTGAGTATCGGCAGCGGCCCGCCGGGGCCCGCGAGGAGCCCGTAGGCGCCCGCCCCGGCCACGATCGCGCCCAGCGCATCGACGATCACCCAATCGAGCGGAATGCGCAGCGGAGACTGTTCAGGTTCATCCATCATGTTCACGCGTCATGTTCACGAATTTGTCAGCTTGCCGCTGAACAGAACCCCATGGTTCGTTCTCGAAGGCCGCATCGCCCTGCAGCGGGCAAACATTCTGCCACAGCGGTCTGCCGATTCGCCCGGCGCAGCGCTGACGCGAATGGCCGTATGCGACAATAGCGCCGTCGCGTCACCCACGGCCTCCCCGATGACCGCCGCCTTCAGCTTTGCCGACCGTGAACTCGTTTCGCGGACCACGGCCAGGATGCTCCTCGAGATCGAGGCGGTCCTGTTCAACGCCGACAAGCCGTACATCTTCACGTCCGGCTGGGCGAGCCCCGTCTACATCGACTGCCGCAAGCTGATCTCCTACCCGCGGCTGCGCCGCTCGCTGATCGACTTCTCTGCTTCCACCATCCTGCAGGAGATCGGCTTCGAGTCCATCGACACGATCGTCGGTGGCGAGACCGCCGGAATCCCGTTTGCCGCGTGGATCGCCGACGCGCTGATGCTGCCGATGCAATACGTGCGCAAGAAGCCGAAGGGATTCGGGCGCAACGCGCAGATCGAGGGATTCCTGCCGGAAGGGGCCCGTGCGCTGCTCGTCGAGGACCTCACCACGGACGGTCGCAGCAAGATCAACTTCTGCCAGGCGTTGCGCGACGCGGGAGCCCGGGTGGACCACGTCTTCGTGATCTTCTATTACTCGATCTTCCCGGAGAGCAAGCAGATACTTTCCGATCTCGGCGTCACGCTGCACTCGCTGGCAACGTGGTGGGACGTGCTGGAAGCCGCCAAGCAGCATGGCTACTTCGAGGTGCGCACGCTCACCGAGGTCGAGAAGTTCCTGCACGCGCCGGCCGAGTGGTCGGCCGCGCACGGCGGCGCCGCCACCCGGTCGCCCTCCGCTTGACCAACGCTGAGGCGCAACTGAGGCGCAAGCGGGACAGTGGGGATATACAAAGGCAGGTGGGAAGGGAAGGGTCCCACCCCTTCCCTGGCCCCTTGTTTGTTCCGGGGGGTGAGCCGGGAAATCGAAGGACGCGCCTGCGCGCGTCTGAGTCGGCGAACGCCCGGCGCGATGCAGCGCGCCGGGCCGGAAAGGGGGCTTCTCCCCTTGTTCGTGAAATAAGCTTTTGGCAGGCGCGGCTTCAGCCTCAAGCAAAGCCGCCTCGTCCGGCGCCCTTCAACGGCCCGCTATACAAATCCGGGGCCCTGAACCTGCTCCTGCAGTTCCTTCTGCTTGTCGAGGTAGCCCACGAGCTTCAGACTGGTCTGGCGCAGCCGCTGGGACAGCATCAGCACGAGCTCCATCAGGATCTTCGCTCCGAGGATCGGCTGCTCGAGAATGATCCGGGCGAGGCTTTCGCGCGTCAGTACCGCGATCATGGTCTGCTCGGTCGCGACGCAGGTGGCGAACCGCGGCTCCCCGTCGATCATGGACATCTCGCCGAGCGTCTTGCCATCCTCGATCGTCGCGATCACACGGGGCGCGTTCCAGCGATCCTGCTTGTAGACCTCGATGCGTCCCTCGAGCACGATCATCATGAAATCGCCGGCCTCGCCCTCCCGCAGGATCTCCTGCCCCGCCTCGGCGCGGTAGCTCTGCATGAAGTGCGCCATCAGCCGGATCTCGGCCAGGCTGAAGTTCTCGAAAAGCGGCGCGTAATTGATCATGCCGTGCAGCTTCCCGGCGAACTGCGTGGCGTCGCCAAGGTGCTCCAGCTGCGGCAGTCTCGAGTCGTCGATCGTCTCGGCCATCGATATCCCCGCGTTACGGGTTGCGAGCCCGCGGCATTATGACAAATCGGTCACGGTGGCGGTACCCTTCCGCTGCCCGGCACGCAGCAATAAGCCACAGACCCAGCCGGCCTTTGCCCGGGTGCGCCCGCAGATGGGTCGCGCGAGGCTACGCCAGCGCACGCGCGAGCAGCGAGGTTCCCGACAGGATGAGCAGCCCGTACCCCACTGCCAGGCATCCGAGCAGAGCCACCAATACCCGCTGCGGCAGGTTGGCCAGCAATGTCGTTCCCAGGACGATACCGGCTGCCATGAACGGCATGAGCCGCCTCAGCTCCGCACGGTTGGCTTGCCTGCGGACCCGGGCACCCTGGACGAGCATGCCGACGACATCGAGCAGCAGCACCAGCGGCACCGCGAAGCGCAGCGGCACAACGTGCGCCAGAAGCGGGATGCCGACGACCGCCGAGCCGAATCCGCTGGTACCCAGGACCACGTAGGCGAGGAGGACAATGGCCGCGATGGCGGCGATGGCCGCGAGCTCGCCCACCGAGAATGGCACGAGCGCTCAATCGACGACTCCGCGCCACGCACGGCCGCGCGGCCCTGAACCGCGCATTGCTCCGTCAGGGAGCCGCCACACTACTCGGATCGGTCCTGCAGCGCGAGGCGCCTCTTCCGCACCGCTTCCGCGAAACCCTGCAGCAGGGGAACGGTTTCTTCCCAGCCGATGCAGGCGTCGGTGATGCTCTGCCCGTACTCGAGCTCCCGGTCTGCAACAAGATCCTGGCGCCCGGCCAGCAAGTGGGATTCGATCATCACCCCGAAGATGCGCTCGTCGCCGTCGGCCACCTGTTGCGCGACGTCCGCACCGACCGTCATCTGGTTCCGATAGTCCTTGCGGCTGTTGCCGTGCGAGAGGTCGATCATCAGGCGCTGGGCGAGACCGGCCGTGGCGAGCGCCTGGCACGCCGCGCCAATGCTCTTGGCATCGTAGTTCGGCTGGCTGCCGCCACGGAGGATGATGTGGCAATCCTCGTTGCCGTTTGTCGACACGATGGCGGAGTGCCCGCCCTTCGTCACCGACAGGAAATGATGCGGCGATTGCGCCGCCTTGATCGCGTCCACCGCGATGCGCACGTTGCCGTCGGTGCCATTCTTGAAACCGACCGGGCAGGAAAGTCCCGATGCAAGCTCGCGGTGCACCTGGCTCTCCGTCGTGCGCGCGCCGATCGCGCCCCAGCTGATCAGGTCCGCATAGTACTGGGGCGAGATCATGTCGAGATACTCGGTGCCGCACGGCAGGCCGAGCTCATTGACGTCCCAGAGCAGCTTGCGCGCCACGCGCAGGCCCTTGTTGATCTGAAAGCTTCCGTCGAGATTCGGATCGTTGATGAGCCCCTTCCAACCGACCGTCGTGCGCGGCTTCTCGAAGTACACACGCATCACGATGATGAGCTCCTGCTCGAGCTCGCGATTCATCGCGACGAGGCGGCCCGCGTACTCGCGCGCCGCACGCACGTCATGGATCGAGCAGGGCCCGACGACCACGAGCAGGCGGTCGTCCGCACCGTGCAGGACACGGTGGATCGCCTTGCGCGTATTGAACGTGACGGATTCCGAAGCCGGCGTGGTCGGAAACTCGCGCAGCAGGTGGGCCGGCGGAGTCAGCTCCTTGATCTCGCGGATGCGAACGTCGTCGACCTGCAAGGCCGGCGGCGGATCATCGTTCGGTGCGACGGGGCGCACCTTCCCGGACTGCGGCATGGCTTGACTTCCAGATTCAGCCGAAGTGATTGATTCTAGCCGAATTACGCAGCGTTGCGACCGGCCTGACCGCCGGGCCGCGGCGTCACAGCCGCGCGGCGACCCATGCCTTCACGGAGCCGAGCGCGGCGGGCACCTTCGCCGGTTCGCTGCCGCCGGCTTGCGCCATGTCCGGCCGGCCTCCGCCCTTCCCGCCGATCTGCTGCGCGACGAAATTGACGAGTTCGCCCGCCTTGACCTTCGCGGTGAGGTCGGACGTGACGCCTGCGATGAGGCTGACTTTTTCGCCATCGCTGGCGGCGAGGACGATCGTTGCGCTCCGGAGCTTGTCCTTGAGCTTGTCCAGGGTCTCGCGCAGGGTCTTTGCATCCGCGCCATCCAGGGACACGGCAAGGACCTTCACGCCCTTGACCTCGTCGGCCTGTGATGCGAGATCGTCGCCCTGCGCGGCGGCGGCCCGGGATTTGAGGCGCGCGAGCTCTTTCTCGAGCGACTTCACGTTGTCCAGCATCTGCCGGATCTTCGCCGTGATCTCGGTGGGTTGCGCCTTCAGCGCCGCAGCCGCACCCGCAAGCCGGGCCTCCTGGTCCTGCACCAGCGCCAACGCGCCCTCGGCGGTGACCGCCTCTACGCGGCGCACGCCGGCGGCAATTCCGGTCTCCGAAACAATCTTGAAGAACCCGATGTCGCCCGTGCGACGCACGTGCGTTCCGCCGCAGAGCTCGGTCGAGAAATCCCCCATCCGCAGCACGCGAACTTCGTCCCCGTACTTGTCGCCGAAAAAGGCCAGTGCGCCGGCGCGAATCGCGTCGTCGAACTTCATGATCCGGGCGGACACCTCGGCATTGCGGCGAATCTCGCGATTGACCAGCGCCTCCACCTGGCGGATCTCCTCTGCGGTCATCGGCTCATTGTGGGAAAAGTCGAAGCGGGTTCGCTCCGGATCGACGAGCGAGCCCTTCTGCTGGACATGCGGGCCGAGCACCTGGCGCAGCGCGGCATGCATGAGGTGCGTCGCCGAGTGATTCCACGCCGCGCGCGCCCGTGCCATCGGTTCGACCCGGGCCTTCATCGCTTCGCCGACGCGCAGCCTGCCGGTGGTCAGCCGTCCCTGGTGCCCGAAGACTTCGGCCTGGATCTTCTGCGTGTCCTCGACGACGAAAGTCCCCCCGGCGCCGACGAGCTCACCACGGTCGCCGACCTGGCCACCCGACTCCGCGTAGAACGGCGTGCGATCCAGAACCACCGCGGCCGTTTCGCCGGACTGGATTTCCTCGACTTGCGATCCGTCCCGGTAGATGGCGACGACCGTGCCCTCGACCTCGAGCATCTCGTAACCGTGGAACCGGGTGGGCTCGCCGTGGTACTCGACGCCCGCCGTCATCCTGAATTTCGACGCGGCACGCGCCTGCTCGCGCTGGCGCTCCATCGCGGCTTCGAATCCAGCGTGATCGATCATGATGCCGCGCCCGCGCGCGATGTCGGCGGTGAGATCCACCGGGAAGCCGAAGGTGTCGTACAGCTGGAACACGGTCTCCCCGTCCAGCATGCGATCCTCGCGGGTCAACGCGCCCTCGAGGACTTTCATGCCGTGCTCGAGGGTTTCGCCGAAGCGCTCCTCCTCGGCACGAAGCACCTGCTTCACGCGCTCCTGTGCTTTCGAAAGCTCCGGGTATGCGGGTCCCATCACCCGCCCGAGATCCTCCACCAGTCGATAGAAGAACGGCGCCTTCTGCCCGAATTGATAGCCGTGACGCAGGGCACGGCGGATGATGCGGCGGAGCACGTACCCGCGACCTTCGTTCCCCGGAATCACGCCGTCGACGATGAGGAACGCGCAGGCGCGAATGTGATCCGCAATCACCTTCAGCGAGTTGTCGGCGAGGTTACGTGTCCCGGTCTCCCGCGCCGCAGCCTTGATCAGATCCTGGAAGAGATCGATTTCATAGTTGGAGTGCACCCCCTGCAGCACGGCGGCAATCCGCTCCAAACCCATTCCGGTGTCCACGGACGGCTTCGGCAGCGGGCGCAACACGCCCGCTTCGCCGCGGTTGAACTGCATGAATACCAGGTTCCAGATCTCGATGTACCGATCCCCATCGGCATCCGCGGACCCTGGCGGGCCGCCCGGCACGCCCGGACCGTGGTCCCAGAAGATCTCCGAGCACGGGCCGCACGGACCGGTGTCGCCCATCTGCCAGAAATTGTCGCTCTGGTGCTTCCCTGCCCCGGGCTTGTCGCCGATCCGCACGACACGATCCTTGGGAACGCCGATGTCCCGGGTCCAGATCTCGTAGGCCTCGTCGTCGGTTTCGTAGACCGTGATCCACATCCGCTCGCCCGACAGCCCCCAGACCTGTGTGAGCAGTTCCCACGCGTAGCGGATCGCATCGCGCTTGAAGTAGTCGCCGAAACTGAAATTTCCGAGCATCTCGAAGAACGTGTGGTGCCGGGCGGTATACCCGACGTTCTCCAGATCGTTGTGCTTGCCACCCGCCCGCAGACAGCGCTGCGCGGTGGTCGCGCGGTTATAGGACCGGCTCTCGCGGCCCAGGAAAACGTCCTTGAACTGGACCATTCCCGAGTTCGTGAACAGCAGCGTCGGATCGTTCCCCGGCACGAGCGGACTCGACGCCACGATGCTGTGGTTGTGCCGGGCGAAGAAGTCCAGAAAACTGGCGCGAATATCGGCGGAATTCATGGCCGCAGGTCTCTGCCGCGCCCCCCGCGGCCGGAACCGGCGGAGCAGGCGTCAAATGGTTGAAAGTACGCGATTTTCGCTGGAATCGAGGGGCGATGCAAATAGCCGTCTGCGCGGCGCGCCGATTCAGGCCCGCGGGGTTCCGGTGGCCTCGCGCTCCGCGACCAGTGCGAAACGGTTGGGCCGCCCGAGCAGAAGCCATCCGAGCTCGTCCAGCAGGGACCGGTCCAGAGCATCCGCCGAAACGGCGAACGCGGACGCACCAAACCCTTCCAGGTTACGGGCCTCGACGCGCACCATCGTCCCGACATAGTCGGCCACGAGCCGCACCTCGATGCGGATCTCACCCAGCACGCGAAACACCGCTCCCGTCGTCTCGCGCTGCTCATTGCGTACCTTCGAGACCGTGTGACGCAGCGCACATTCGTTCAGGTGCTCGACGAAATGTTTCACCGACCCGATCGGACGTTCGAATCGGAACTGCTGTGGAGCAAAGCAGTTGACCGTCAGCGTGATCGATTCGAGCAACGAATCCTGGCCGTCTCCGATCGTCTGATATCCGGTGAAAGCCTCGGTCACCGTCACACCGTGGAACATCTCGGTCACGAACGGGTACTCGCGCTGAATGGCGGGTCGCAATGCACCGACGTAGCGGGAAAACTCCTGCAGGAAGGCAAGCGTCGTGCGCATGCGTGCGGCCAGATCGCGCGTGGCGGCCGCGGAGCGGGACACGCCGGCGTTGCGTGATCCGCCCGACGCGGTGCGGCGCCGCAGCTCGGCGAGCAGCCCGGAATCGGCCTCCTCATCCAACCTGGGCGCATTGCCGGCGTCTGAGGTCCCGCCCGCCGGACGCGACGCGTCCGGCGCGGGCTCGGACTGCCGCGCGCCACGCGCAGGCAGAACGAGCGTCACGGGCTCGTCGGGGTCGAGCGAGCGGGTGAGAATCTTGTAATGCCGCAGGTCGTTGACCACGTCGGCGCCCCGTGCATAGCGCTCCGCCGCATCCTTGCGCATCGCGCGCTCGATGATCGCTTCGAACGCTTTCGGAGCATGCGGCGCGAGGTCCCGGAGCGGCCTGGGATTGCCACCCACGATGTCCTTCATGAGCTTCACCAGATCGCCGGTGCCCGAGGCGCCGAACGGACAGACCCCGGTGACGAGTTCGTAGAGAAGCACGCCGAGGGAATAGATGTCGCTCCGCCCGTCGACCTGGTGGCCTTTCACCTGTTCGGGAGACATGTACCGCGGCGAGCCGAGCACGGTTCCGACGCGGGTGCGCGATGCGTCCTCGAGACGTGCCACCCCGAAATCGGTGATTTTCACCAGGCCGCCCGAAGTCAGCATGATGTTGGCGGGCTTGACATCGCGATGCACCACGCCGTGCGTATGAGCGTAATCGAGTGCCTCCGCGATCTGGGCGCCGATATCCGCGACCGTGAATGCGGGGAAGCGATTGCCGGCGGCGATCATCTCGCCCAGCGTGCGGCCCGCGATCAACTCCATCACGATGTAGGCGTCCTCGCCCTCGGTTCCGGCATCGAAAATGGTCACGATGTTCGGATGGCTCAGGCGCCCCGCGGCGCGCGCCTCCCGCAGGAAGCGCTCGCGGGCTTCGGGCTCGAAATCAAAATGCGCGGCCTCGACCGTCTTGATGGCTACCGGACGTCCGATCAGCGGGTCGATCGCCTTCCACACGACGCCCATCGCCCCACGGCCGAGCTCGGAATCGAGCTCGAATCTGCCGATTGTCCGGATCGATGTCCGGTTCGAGTGGTCTGTCATCGCTTCAGCACCGCCCTGCCCTCCGCGACGGATTCTCGCACTTCGAGCGCTCGTTCAGTGGAAATTCCCGGCGGCCGTGCCGGATCGGACACTCACGCCAAGCTCACGCCGAGCAGACTTCCGAAGCCGTAGGTCAATGCGCCGGCTGCACCACCGATCGCAAGCATGCGTAATCCGTCCTGCACGGCGCTGCGGCCGGTAAACAGACTGATGATCGCGCCCACGCCGAACAGTGCCATGCCCGTCACGCCGATCGACGTGTACAGCGCCGTGCCGCGTGCGAGCATCAGAAATGGCAGCAGCGGAACGAGCGCGCCGATCGCAAACGAAACGAACGACGCGATCGCGGCGCCCCACGGTGAACCGAGCTCGTCGGGATTGAGTCCGAGCTCTTCGCGCGCCAGCGTATCGAGCGCGTTCTCCGGATCGGCGATCGCGCGTTGCGCCAACGCCACCGCTTCATCACGCGGGAGACCGCGCGCCGTGTAGATCAGCGCGAGCTCTTCGGCCTCTTCGTCGGGATACTGAGCGAGTTCCTTGCGTTCCAGTCCGATCTGGTACTCGAACATCTCGCGCTGCGAGCGCATCGACACGTATTCGCCTGCGGCCATCGAAAACGCCCCGGCCAACAGGCCGGCCACCCCGGCGAGAATGATCACCGTGCTCCCGGACGCCGCGCCCGTGACCCCCAGGATGAGGCTGCAGTTGGAAATCAATCCGTCGTTCACGCCGAACACCGCGGCGCGCAGATTCGCGCCGGACTGGACACCGCGGTGCCGCGCTTCGGATTCCTCCGCCGACAGCGGGCGCGGATGGCCGAGGACCGGCTGGGTATAGATCGAAAGGCCCCGCACTTTCATCGCGGCAAGCACCGTGCGCAGCGCCCGCGGGCCGTAGCGCCGCACCAGCCGCGCGACGATCCGCGTGCGCATGTCGGGTTGATATTGCGGCAGCCCCGCGCCGGCCTTCAACGCGAGCTTCGCCCAGATGCCCGCCTGGTTCTCCGCCTCGCCGGCCAGCTCGCGAAACAGGCCGCCGCGGACCGAAGCTTTTTCGACCTCGGCGATCACCCGGTAGAGATGCGCCGAGCGCTTCTCCACCACCCAACCGGACAACGGCGATTCGGACGACATGAATGTGAAACTCGCGAGCTCGGGCGCGGCGGGCGAAATCTGCCGCCCGCCCCGTCAGTTCATCGGAACAGCCATGCAGGACGCGACATGTCCAGCAGGATCAGGGCGATCAGTCCGCCCGAGATGGAGACGTTCTTCCAGAACAGCAGGAATTGTACGAAATCGATGGTGCCCGCGCGCACCATGAAGCGCAGGTGGTAGATGATGCTC
>JAABRB010000099.1 GCA_011391185.1 Betaproteobacteria bacterium | reverse complement strand
CGGCATACCCGACGCCCGTCGTTGCCGATCGCGACAAGCTGCGCACTCTGCTCGACAATCTCGTGTCGAATGCGGTCAAGCACTCGCCCGTAGGCGGCACGATCACGATCGGCGTCTCGCAATCGGACGGCGCCGCGTGCGTCGACGTGATCGACTGCGGTCCGGGCATCGCGCACGAGAACCGCGAGAAAGTGTTCGACTGGTTCTTCCGGGGCGCGCGGGCGCCGGGCGAGCGGGTGCAGGGCAGCGGGCTTGGCCTGGCCATCACCCAGGAGCTGGTGCGTGCGCATGAAGGCACGATCGAGCTCGTCGATGCCGCCACCGGTGCGCACTTCCGGGTCAGGTTGCCGATCAGTGAGGGCACCGCGTGAGTCGCGGAAGACGCGCGCTGCGGGGACTTCTCGGGTGTGTCGCGGCGTTCGCCGTCGCGGCGTGCACTGCGCCCCAGAGCGTCCAGGTCCCGGTTCCCGACGACGTGACGCAGCTCTCCGATCTGGTCGGCTATTACAGTCGGGTCGCGGCCATGTCGCCCGAGAACCAGCGCCGGGAGTACGCGGGCGCGAGCCGGACGTTTTCCCGCGACCCCACTCCCTACAATCGCATACGCGTCGCAATGCTGGCCTCCATGCCGGGGACACCCTATCAGGACGACGTCCGTGCAATGAGCCTGCTCGAGCCATACTCCCGGGCCGGCCCGTCGTACGACAGGCTGCGCCAGTTCGGCGCGATCCTGCACGGGCAGCTTGCCGAGCGCATCCATTCGCGCGGTCGTGCGGAGCAGCTCAAGGAGCAGCTCGACGCCCTGCGTGCCGTCGAGCGGACCATCATCGAGAGAGGGCAGCCGGCGCCGCCGGCGCGACAATGACACCGAACATGGGAACACCCGGGACTCCAGTGGCGCAACACAACGTTCTGATCGTCGACGACGATCCCGATATCCTGAGGCTGCTCGGCATGCGGCTCTCCGCGGCCGGCTACGCGGTGCATTCCGCCGACAGCGGCGAAAAGGCGCTGGCGGCGATTGCGATCGCGCGGCCCGAGGTCGTGATCACCGACCTCAAGATGGGGGGCATGGACGGTCTGGCGCTCTTCGATGCGATACGGACGTCGGCGCCGACCCTCCCGGTGATCATCCTGACTGCGCACGGCACCATCCCGGAGGCCGTCGATGCGACGCGGCGCGGCGTGTTCGGATTCGTCCCGAAGCCGTTCGACGGCAAGGCCCTGCTCGATCAGGTCGCGCAGGCGATTCGACTGTCCGTCGGGGGGACCTCGCCGGAAAGCGCCGCGTGGCGCGCTGGAATCGTCACCGCCAATCCCGTGATGGAGGATCTGCTCCGGCAGGCGAATCTCGTCTCCCGTTCGGACGCGTCCGTGCTCGTTTACGGCGCGAGCGGCACGGGCAAGGAGCTGCTCGCGCGTGCGATCCACATCGCGAGCCCGCGCTCGGCGGGGCCGTTCGTCACCGTGAACTGCGCGGCGATCCCGGAGCCGCTGCTCGAATCGGAGCTTTTCGGGCACCGCAAGGGCGCCTTCACCGGCGCGAGTTACGATCACAAGGGCCTGTTTCAGGCCGCGGACGGCGGCACCATCTTTCTCGACGAGATCGGCGACATGCCGCTCGCCCTGCAGGCGAAGCTCCTGCGTACCCTGCAGGACCGCGAAGTGCGGCCGGTGGGCGCCACGCAGACCGTGTCGGTGGATGTACGGATCATCTCGGCGACGCATCGCGACCTGGAAGCGCGCGTGGCGAGCGGCGAGTTCCGCGAGGACCTTTACTATCGGCTGAACGTCGTGTCGTTCCGGTTGCCGGCGTTGGCGGATCGCCGCGAGGACATCGTTCCGCTCGCACAGCACTTCCTCAAACTGGTCGCGAAGCGCTATTCGAAGGATGTGCGCGCATTTGCCCCGGAAGCGCTCGAGCTCCTGATCGGCGCAATGTGGCCGGGCAACGTACGCCAGCTCCAGAACGTGATCGAGCAGTCGGTGGCACTCTCGACCGGCGGCATCATCCCGGCAACACTGGTGCAGTCCGCGCTGCGGGCCGAGCCCCAGGGACTGACGCCGCTCGACGAAGCGAAGCGTACGTTCGAGCGCGACTACCTGATCCGGCTGCTGCGCATCACCAGCGGGAACGTGACGAAGGCCGCGCGTCTGGCGCGGCGTAACCGGACCGAGTTCTACAAGCTGCTCGAGCGCCATCAGCTGCAACCGGCGATGTTCAAAGAGGCGAGGCCCTGAGCGTGGCCCATACCGTTCGGGGCAAGCTCTCCGGCGGCGGTCGGACTCGCCCGCCGCATCGCGCGGTTGGCGGGTGGCTCCTGGCCGGAGTCCTTGCGCTCGCTGCCTGCAGCGCGACCGATCCGGTCCGGCCGGGGGCGGAGAATCCCGACACCGTGACGCGCGCCATCAACCTGTCCGGCTTTCCGCCGGAGTTCCGGCGCGGGTTCACGGACGGGTGCACCGCCGTGCGCGCCGGCCGCACCGGCGCGCCATCCGGGGCAAGCGGGCAGTACGCCGCAGGCTGGGGCGACGGCTTCGACTATTGCAGTCCGCAGAAAGCGAACTAGTTCACGTTCCGCATCGCGCTGCGGGCGTGCCTGCTTTCCGCCGTCCACCAGTCGCGCGGCATATGACGCTGCGTCTGTCGTCCGCCGGCGACAGCGCAACTTCCTGAAGGGCCGGGCTCCTGCATTCGAAGCGCCTGCGACGCGTCGGGGTGCGGCGACATCACCGGATGGGGCAACGCGGCGGGCTCCTCCTCAAGTCTCTGAACGCAAAAGAAACCTCCTGTCTGGCACGCGTGTTGCACAGAGTTCGGTATGCCGTGCCCTGTCCCGGTACGGCGGTTGTGCAGAGGAGTCGGCATTCATGGAGCAGTCCGAAAGGAAGCGGTTCAGTCCCCTCGTTGTAGGCGCCGCCGCGACCGTGGTGATCGTGAGCCTCTTGGGCATCGCCGCTACGGCGGGACGCGTGCCACTCGCCGGCTCGCTACCCCTGCAGAAGGCGCAGAAACCTGCCGGAAATCCGGTCGAGCCGATGCGCCCGGCATCCGCACCCGAGCGTTCGGCGCCGACGCAACCCTGCGCGACCTGTGGCACCGTCGAGTCGGTACGCGCTCTGGAGGTGAAGGGCGCTGCGGCGGCCGGTCACGAATTCGAAAAACAGGTGAGCAAGAACACCGTTTATCGCGTGACCATCCGGATGGACGACGGCTCGTACCGAACGATCTCGCAGCCGACCGTACCCGGATATGGCGTCGGCGAAAAGGTGCGCATCATCGACAGCTCGGTCGTGGCGCGCGGATAGGGCGCGATCCACGCATCGGACCCGACCCGTCAATCTGAGTAACCCCAGGAGAGCTCCTCCGAGCGAATGTACGTTTCGAGCTCTCCGCTTGAGCCCGCTTCCCTCCCATGCGGGCTTTTTTTTGTCCGTCGCCGGAAAGCGCGATCTCGCTCGCTGCGCGAATCCGGTGGTAATTCACACTCGATCGGACTTGTGACAGAAATTGACAGTTGCCCGGTACCCTCCGTCAAATGCGTGGCATACACTCGCCGCGCCTAACCTGATCGCATGCCAACGGCATCGGTCAGGGGAAGCGCAAGCGTAAGCGGGGAGAGTGGGCGCAAAGCCCCTCTTTTGGACACGGCGGGACACTGTCCCGCCGTTTTTTATTCTCCACTAGACCGCGATCGGCGCCTTGATGGCCGGATGCGGATCGTAGCCTTCCAGCGTCAAGTCCTCGTACTGGAAGGAGAGAATATCGCGCACCGCGGGGTTCAGGCGCATGCGCGGGAGCTCCCGGGGCGTGCGGGCGAGCTGCTCGCGCGCCTGCTCGAGGTGATTCAGGTACACGTGCGCATCGCCCAGGGTATGGACAAACTCGCCGGGCTTGAGGCCGCTGACCTGCGCCATCATCAGGGTGAGCAACGCGTACGACGCGATGTTGAACGGCACGCCGAGAAAAATGTCGGCGCTACGCTGGTAGAGCTGGCAGGAGAGCGCGCCGTTTGCGACGTAAAACTGGAACAACGCGTGGCAGGGCGGGAGCTTCATCTTCGGCACGTCCGCCGGGTTCCAGGCCGTCACGATGTGCCGGCGCGAATCCGGCTTCTCCTTGAGCGAGCGCACGACCTCGGAGATCTGGTCAACGGTGCCGCCGTCGCGCCCGGGCCAGTTGCGCCACTGGTGCCCATACACCGGGCCGAGCTCACCCGCCGCATCGGCCCACTCGTCCCAGATCGTCACGCCGTGCTGCTGCAGCCAGCGCACGTTGGTCTCGCCGCGCAGGAACCACAGCAGTTCGTAGACGATCGACTTGAGGTGCAGCTTCTTGGTGGTCAGCAGCGGAAAGCGATCACGCAGATCGAAGCGCATCTGCCAGCCGAACACGGACAGCGTGCCGGTCCCGGTCCGATCCGACTTGCTCGCGCCGTGCTCGAGCACGTGACGCATCAGGTCGAGATATTGCCCGTCAACCGGGTTTGTCATGGCCAGTCTAGTGCGCAATATGCGCAAAAAGATCGCGCGCCGTCTGGAATCGTTCGTCGGGCTTCTTGGCCATCAGCCGGTCGATGAGCGGCTGGTAGCCGGCGAGCCCCGCCGGCAGAACCGGAACCGGCGCGTGGACATGCTGGTACGCGAGGGCCGACGGATTGTCGCCCTGATAGGGTGTCTCGCCGGTCAGCATCTCGAAGAGAATGCAGCCGACGCTGTAGAGGTCGCCGCGCGGGTCGTGCGGATGGCCGAGGCACTGCTCCGGGCTCATGTAGAGCGGGGTCGCCATGACCATGCCGCGCTGGGTGAGGGTCGACGTCGCGTCGAGCTCGCGCGCCAGCCCGAAATCGAGGATGGCGAGCCGACCGTTCGCGCGAAACATGATGTTCGCGGGCTTGAGATCCCGGTGCACGACGCCTGCCGAGTGCACCGCCTCGAGCGCCTTCGCGATCTGGATCAGGATCTTGAGCGATCCCATCGAGCCCAATCCGGCGCGAATCCGCACGTTGAGGTCGTCGCCCGGGAAGTACTCCATCGCGAGGTACGGATAGTCGTCGGTGAATCCCTGATCGAAGATCATGACGACGTTTTCGTTCTGGATGCGCTGGATGATCCGATACTCGAGCAGGAAGCGCTTCCGGAACGACTCGTCGCGCCGCAGCCGCGGGTCGAGCACCTTGAGCACGAGCTGCAGGCCGTCACTTTCGCGCTCGGCCAGATACACTTTCGACATGCCGCCTTGGCCGATTCTGCGCAGCACCCGGTATCCCGGGATGTTGACCGGCTGCGCGCCGAGCGGCTGGCCGATCTCGCTCACCCGGAGCGGCTGCGTGAGGAGGAGCGAATCCACGTCGCGCCGCGTCTCGCGCGCGTCCGCGATCGCATCGCGGATTGCGGACGCGAGGCGCTCTGCGCTGAGATCCGCTTTCCTCAGGTAGTCGGACGCGCCGGCCTTGATGGCGCGCACGGCCGTTTCCTCACCGCCAGTCTCGGAAATGATCAGTGTCGGCGGCACGCGTCCTTCGAGCCGGAATTCGCGCAGCCAGTCGAGACCGTCGGCGTTCTCGCCGGGCGCGTCGTCGAGCACGAGGCAATCGAACCGTCCCCAGTCGAATCCGGCGACCGGCCGGCCCTGGACGGCCGGATCCCAGGCCAGGACGGCGGCCTCGGGGAGCGACTCGGCCAGCATGCGCCGCGCGTGCTCGCGGAATGGGGCGGAGTCATCAATGAGCAGCACGCGCATGGGATCGGTTCGATTCGCTCAGGATGATAACGGGTTCCCGGACCGCCTTCTACGCGGCGGAATCCAGATCAGTGACGCAATCACCGCTCCGGCGAAGAGGACGTACACAACCGTGAAGACCCATTCGGGAAAATCGTAGTAGAGCAGGTGACGCGCCCAGCGTCCCACGAAGCTCGGACTGTCGGGACTTGCCCGGCGCAGGGCGTCCTCCCAGACCGTCAGCGGGCAGGCCACGCCGACGAGGGCTTCGAGGGCGACGAACACGATTGCGCCCAGATGTGCGTACCGGAACGCGGGATTGCGGACCCACCGCCAGCCGAGCGCCGCCCCCAGCAGGATCAGGGCGAAGCCGACGACGACGAACAGGACGAACGCGAAGTGGACGACGAGGATGACATCGGCGAGCAGGGCGCTGCTCACGCTTGCGGACACTCTAGGGGTTCGGACCCGTGGCGACCGGTCGTTCCGGGTCCGCGCACCACTCGCTCCACGAGCCTGCGTAGAGTCGCGAGCCCGCGAGCCCGGCGATCTCCATCGCGAGCAGGTTGTGGCACGCGCTCACTCCGGAGCCGCAGCTGTGCACGACGCTCGCCGACGGGATGTCGCCGAGCACGGGTTGCCACTGTGCGCGCAGCGCATCGGCCGACTTGAACACGCCGCCTTCGGCGAGGTTCCCCTGGAACGGCCGGTTGATCGAACCGGGAATGTGACCGGCCACCGGGTCGAGCGGCTCGGTCTCGCCCCGATAGCGCTCCGCCCCGCGGGCATCGACGACGACGATCGACGGATCGCGCAGGCGCGCCAGCAGGTACGCGGCATCGACCGCGGGTTGGCGAATCGCCGGAACGAAGCGGGTCGGTGCGGGGGTCGGCACGACGCGGGTCTCGGGGCGCGCTTCGCGAAGCCACTTTGACCATCCGCCGTCGAGCACCGCGACCGCATCGTGGCCGAGCCAGCGCAACATCCACCAGAGGCGCGCCGCGAAGCTGCCGCCCTGCGCGTCGTATGCAACCACCTGTTTGCCGTGGGCGACGCCTGCCGCGCCGAGCTTGCGCGCGAACGCTTCCGGATCGGGCAGCGGATGACGGCCGTTGCGGCCGGTGGGGGCCGCGGAAAGATCGGTGTCGGCATTCAGGGATCGCGCGCCCGGCACGTGCGATCTGGCGTACTCCTGCGGGCCGGCCTCCGGCCGCATGAGCTCGTGGCGGCAGTCGAACACGACCCAGTCGGGATCATCGAGATGTCGGAAGAGGTCTGCGGTGGAAACGAGAGTCGTGTGGGGCATCCGCGAGTGACGAACAGGATGTGAGAGGCGCGCGCCGCTAGAGGCTCGCTGCGCGAGCGCCGGAGAGATGCGGCCCGATTTGTCGGCGCACGAATTCGTGGAAATGGACCATCCCGTCCTCGGTCGGGGACTGATACGGCCCGCGATCGTCGGCACCGCGCGCGTAGAGCGCCTGCCGTCCGCGCTGCAGGCGCTCGCAGGCGCCCGCGTCCTCCGCAGCGGTCTCCACATAGGCGGCCTGATGGGCCGACACGATTTGCGGCTCGAAGTGAAAAATCTCTTCCGGATAGAAGAAGTCCACGATGTTCGTCGTGTGGGTTGCCGAGCGGGGAATCAGCGTGCTGACGACCAGTGCCTCCGGATACCACTCGAGCATCACGTTCGGATAGAGAACGAACCAGAGCGTCCCGTAGCGCGGCGGCTCGCCGCCCCGATGCGCAAGCAGCGCTTTCTGATAATTGGCGTAGGCCGGCGTGCCCGGCCGCGCGAGCTTCTCGTAGACGCCGAGCACCTGATTGGACCACCGGTTGCCGAACTCCCAGCTGAAATTGCCCGGATCGACGAACCTGGAGACACCGGGATGGACGGCTTCGACGTGATAGAGCTCGAGATACACGTCGAGAAACGACTTCCAGTTGAAGGGCAACTCGTCCGCCACGGTGCTGTGATAGACGAGACCCGTGTAGTCGAACTCGTGCGCGAGCGAGAAATCGGCGAGATCGCGCGCCACGTCGCGCGGGCCCGCGAAGAGCAGGCCGCGCCAGTTCTGCAGTGGCCAGGTCTCGAGATCGCGGCAGGGACGGTCGTCGAATTCCGGCGCGCCGATCAGCCGGCCCTGCAGATCGTAGGTCCAGCGGTGCATGGGACAGACGATATTGTGCGCATTGCCGCGCCCTTCGAGCAGCAGCGCCTGGCGGTGGCGGCAGACGTTGCTCAGGAGTTGCACGCCGCCGCTCGCGCGAGCCAGCATCTGGCCGTGCCCGGTCCACGCGAGCGTGTGATAGTCCCCCACCTCGGGCACCATCGCCTCGTGGCCGACATAACCGGGCGTATCGGCGAACAGCGCCCGCTGCTCGATCGCGAATATTTCCGGATCGGCGTACCAGCTGACCGGAAGTTGCGGCCGGCTGGCCGCGAGATCGGCGATGCGTTGCGGAATTTCTGCCATCGAGCGGGTCCCTCGCGAAGAATGGCGCTTATGATACCGAGAACGTCGGGAAGCGTCCTTTGGCAGCGTGCGCGGCGCGCGACATTCGCCCGTGCCCCCGGCCAGGATCGCGGCGCGGGCGACCCCATTTGACCCTCCCGCAGCCGATAGGCTATTTTCGCTTCTTCTCCCCACCGCCTGCCTCCCGAGATCCCCAAGATGACCAAGCCTGCGAAGACCGAGTCGGCGCTCACGTTCGAATCCGCGCTCGCCGAGCTGGAGAAGCTCGTGGCGAGCATGGAATCCGGCAAGCTGACGCTCGAGGAGTCGCTCGCCGCGCATCAGCGCGGTCTGGAGCTCGCGAAATTCTGTCAGTCGACGCTCGCCCGCGCCCAGCAGCAGGTCCGCGTGCTCGAGGAAGAGACTCTCAAGGCACTGCCTGGTGTCGAGCCGACAAGCTGACTTCCAGGCCTGGATGGCGGCCGTTCAGGCGCGCGTCGAAGCCGCGCTCGAGCGCTGCCTGCCGCCGCGCGACCAGGCGCCGCAGCGATTGCACGATGCGATGCGCTACGCGGTGCTGGGCGGCGGCAAGCGGGTCCGGCCGTTGCTGGCCTTCGCGGCGGGCGATGCCGTCGGTGCCGCGGCCGAACGGGTCGACGGCGTTGCGTGCGCCGTCGAGCTGATTCACGCGTATTCCCTCGTGCACGACGACATGCCTTGCATGGACGACGACGTGTTGCGCCGCGGACGGCCCACGGTGCACGTGGAGTTCGACGAGGCGACTGCCCTGCTGGTGGGCGACGCGCTGCAGTCCACCGCCTTCGAGCTCATCGCCGACGCCCCGGCGGGCAGCGATCACGGCGTGCAGCTCGAGCTGGTCCGGCTGCTCGCGCGGGCATCCGGGTCGCGCGGAATGGCGGGGGGGCAGGCAATCGATCTCGAAAGCGTGGGGAAATCGCTCACGCTTCCCGAGCTGGAATTCATGCACATCCTCAAGACCGGGGCGCTGATCAGGGCGTCGGTGACGCTGGGCGCGCGCTGCGGATCGCCGCCGCCGGCCGCGCTCGAGCGCCTCGACCGCTATGCGAAGCTGATCGGGCTCGCTTTCCAGGTGGTCGACGATACGCTGGATGCGGCCGCCAGCACCGCGACCCTCGGCAAGACCGCGGGCAAGGACGCCGTCCAGCGGAAGCCGACCTACGTCACGGTCCTCGGCCCCGAGCGCGCGCGGGAGCTCGCGGAGGATCTGCGCCGCGAAGCGCACGACGCCATCGCGGGATTCGACGATCGGGCGAAAACGCTGCGCGATCTTGCCGATTTCATCGTCCTGCGGCAGTTCTGAGCCTGCGATCGCGTGGCGTCGGTGCAGGATAGAATGCGGCAATGAACAATCGGGATGAATTGACGCTCGGAGCCGGCGTATCCCATGCGCGCGGCACGGAATACGATCCCAAGTCGTTTTCGCTGTTGAAAACGATCGACGACCCGCGCGCGCTGCGTGCGCTGGAGCGCCGGCAGCTCGCCCAGGTCGCCGACGAGCTGCGTGCCTACATTCTGGAATCGGTGAGCCGCACCGGGGGCCACCTGTCGTCGAACCTCGGTACGGTGGAGCTCGCCATCGCGCTGCACTACGTGTTCGATACGCCGGATGACCGGATCGTCTGGGACGTCGGCCATCAGAGCTACCCGCACAAGATTCTGACCGGGCGGCGCGAGGCCATGGCGCGGCTGCGCATGTTTGGCGGCGTCTCGGGATTCCCGCGGCGCGCCGAGAGTGCCTACGACACCTTCGGTACGGCCCACTCGTCCACTTCGATCAGCGCCGCGCTCGGCATGGCGCAGGCTGCGCGCCTGAAAGGCGAGCACCGCCATGCCATCGCCGTGATCGGCGACGGCGCGATGTCGGCTGGCATGGCATTCGAGGCGCTCAACAACGCCGGCGTCACCGAC
>JAABRB010000098.1 GCA_011391185.1 Betaproteobacteria bacterium | reverse complement strand
GGAGTGCGTGGACGAGGGTGAAGTCCTCGCGGCGCAAGGCCATGCTCACTCGTGGTCGATCTGGATCGCCTCGAGGAAGCGCGAGACGAGGTTGTAGCCGCCGACGGTGGCAGTGAGTTCGACGATTTCGCGCTCCGGAAAGTGCTTGCGCACCGCCGCGAACACGTCGTCGGGCACGCGGATCTGCCGCGTCATCGCGTCTGCATACGCGAGCACTGCATAATCGGCATCGGTCATGCCCTCGGGCGACTTGCCCGCCTTGAGCGCATCAAGCTGCGCTTGCGTCAGCCCTTCCTTCAACGCGAAGGGCACATGCTGCTGGAACTCGTAGTCCGCACCGTTCAGCACTGCGATGCGCATGATCGCAAGCTCGCGATAACGGCCTCCGAGCGCGGCCTGCTGCCGGAGGGCGGTGAAGAGATTGAGCCAGCCGCGCGCGACCGGCGGGCTGTGCAGCAGCATGCGGTACAGATTGAGGACCTTCCCGCCGCGTTCGCGCCGGATCTGCCCGGCGAGCTCGGCGATGGCGGGGTCTGCGGTATCGGCGTAGGGGATGCGTGCCATGGGACGCGCGCTCCGCGGGATCGTGAGTCGGGCGCCGAGTATAACGTTCCCCCGTTCGCCTCCGGCCGCGACGCTCAACCGTCCTTTTCAACCTCTGGCGAGCAGGACGATACCCAGGACGATGGCCGCCGCCGCCATGAGCCGGCGGGTCGCATCGCCTTCCTTGAGGAAGTGCGCGCCCATGAGGGCGGCGAAGAGGATGCTCATCTCGCGCGCCGGTGCGACGAGGCTCACCGGCGTGAACACCATGGCCATCAGCACCAGGATATATGCGAGCGGGGAGAGGATTGCGACGACCAGGATTGCGCGGCGGTCGAGACGCCACGACTCCGCGATCGTGCCGCGTCCGCCGCGCAGTGCCAGCGGCGCGAAGATGAGGATGCGCAGCGTGACGCACGCCCAGTCGAAGATGATGGGCGGGATCAGAAGCGTGCTGACCGCAATCTTGTCGATCACGGTGTAAAGGGCGATGGTCGCGCCCGTCAGGAGCGCGAATCCGGCACCCCGCGGCCGGTCTCGCGAGAACAGGCGCAACGGGTTTCCGGTGAGGAGATACGCGCCCGCCACCACGAGCAACGCGCCGCCGAGCGCGAGGGGGCCGGGCCGCTCGCCGAGCACTGTAATCGCGGCGATCACCGTGAGAATGGGACCCGTCGCGCGGGCGAGCGGATAGACGATCGAGAGATCCCCGAAGCGATAGCCGCGATCGAGGAGCAGGAAGTAGACGGAGTGCACCGCCGCGCTCGCCGCGACCGGCGCGAGGTGGATCGGCTCGAACACGTACCCCTTGATCCACCACTCCGTGGCTGCGGCCGGCGCCCAGATGACCGCCGCGGCCACCGCGGCCAGGGTCATGAATGCCGGCCCCCCGCGTGCCTTCTTCAGGAACAGGTTCCAGCTCGCATGCGCGAACGCTGCGGCGAGCACCAGTGCGAGCGCGGCGGCGGTCACCGGGCGGCCCGCGAGGTTGTCGGCGTGCCTGGCGAGGTGAATCTCATGGAGGCGCGACATTGTATCGGGACGGCCAGGCCGGATACGCCTCGTTCATTCGGACCGCGGCCGACCCGGCAACGGCCTCCCGGATCCGATTTCACCGGGTTGTCTCGTGGAGGCATGACGAACTCGCAGGTTTCCGGTCCGGTCGGCCGTGGAGGCGACGCTGCTATAATGTCTCCCGGCAGTAAGTCCCAACCAAAGTGAGTCCCAACCAAAGCTGGTCGCGGCCGGCTTTTTTGTTTCTGGAACCTCTCAAGTGATCGTCACCTCCGGCATTGCCATGCAGTTCGGGGCCAGGCCCCTTTTTTCGGACGTCTCCGTCAAGTTCGGCGGCGGGAATCGCTATGGCCTGATCGGCGCCAATGGCTGCGGCAAGTCGACCTTCATGAAGATCCTGAGTGGCGAGCTCGAGCCGAGCGCCGGGTCGGTGGCGATCGATGCCAACGAGCGGGTGGGCAGGCTGCGCCAGGACCAGTTCGCCTACGAGTACGAGCGCGTTCTGGACGTTGTGCTGATGGGCCACGCGGAAATGTGGGGCGCGATGCGCGAGCGCGACGCGATCTACGCGAATCCGGACGCGGGGGAAGAGGAGTTCCTCCGCGCGGCGGACCTGGAGGCGAAGTACGCGGAGTACGGCGGCTACACGGCAGAGGCGCGCGCGGGCGAGCTGTTGCTCGGCCTGGGCGTGCCGACGGCGCAGCACCAGGGGCCGATGAGTGCGGTGGCGCCGGGATGGAAGCTGCGCGTGCTGCTGGCGCAGGCCCTCTTCGGCGATCCGGACATCCTGCTGCTGGACGAGCCGACCAACAATCTGGACATCAACAGCATCCGCTGGCTGGAAGACGTGCTGAACCGGCGCACGAGCACGATGGTGATCATCTCGCACGACCGGCACTTTCTTTCCAGCGTGTGCACGCACATGGCGGACGTCGATTACGGCGGCATTCGCGTCTACGCGGGCAACTACGACGATTACATGGAAGCCTCGACGCTGGCGAAGCAGCAGCTGGAGAAGGACAACGCCCGCGCCAAGGACCGCATCGCCGACCTGGAGGATTTCGTGCGGCGCTTCCGCGCGCACAAGGCCAAGGCGCGCCAGGCCACTTCGCGCAGGAAGCAGATCGAGAAACTCAAGGTGGAGGACGTGAAGCCCTCCAGCCGCCAGTACCCGTTCATCCGGTTCCTCGTCGACCCGAAGGAGAAGCTGCACCGCCTGGCCCTGGAGGCGAAGGGGCTCGGCAAGGGCTATGAGCGCGGAAAGCGCCTGTTCGACAAGTTGGATCTTTCGATCGAGGCGGGCGAGAAGGTGGCGATCATCGGCCCCAACGGCGTGGGCAAGACCACGCTGTTGCGCTGCCTGTTAGGGAACATGCAGGGGGACATGCACGGGAACCTGAAGACGGACGCCGGCACCGTGAAGTGGGCCGAAAAGGCGTGTCCAGGCTACTGGCCCCAGGATCCGGAGGATGAGTTCAAGGGAGATGAGTCGCTCGCCGACTGGATGGGCCGGTGGCGCCGCAAGGACCACCAGGACGACGAGCAGATCGTGCGCGCGACGCTCGGGCAGCTTCTGTTCTCGGGTGACGACCAGAAGAAATCACTCAAGGTGATCTCCGGTGGCGAGGGCCAGCGCATGCTGATCGGCAAGCTGATGCTCGGCATGCCGAACGTGATGCTGCTGGATGAGCCGACCAATCACCTCGACATGGAGTCGATCGAGTCGCTCAACACCGCGCTCGAAAAGTACACCGGGACGCTCGTATTCGTCTCGCACGACCGCGAGTTCGTCTCCTCGCTCGCCACGCGCATCATCGAGCTCAGGCCGGGAGAAGACGGGGCCGCCGCCACCGTGGTCGACTTCCGCGGGTGCTACGAGGACTACCTCGCGGGCGCAGGTGCGGAGCTGGCAGCCGCTTAGGAAAACCCTTCGCCTCAGGCTCGATGAACCGGCAGTCCGCTGGCACGGGTACGCTTCGCATATTCGAGTTCCGATGGAACCCGGCACGATGGACGAGATCGTCAAGCGGGCGATGCAAAAATGGCCGGACGTGCCGAACGTTTTCGGCTGGCTCCGCCTCGACCGGCGCGGCAACTGGCTGGTCAAGTCGCGCGCGACCCGCGACGGGCAACCGGTCTTCGAGCGCATCACGAATGCCGCGGTGATCGATTTCATCGGACGCAACTACCAGCCGGACGAGCGCGGGCGGTGGTTTTTCCAGAACGGGCCGCAGCGCGTCTTCGTCACGCTGGACCTCACGCCGCTCGTCTACCGGCTGGGCGCCTCAGGCGCCGGCATCGAGACACACACCGGCGCAACGCCGCGCGAGTTGCGCGGTGTGTGGCTGGATGATGCGGGGCACCTGCTGATCGATTCGAATCTGGGACCTGGCGTGATGCTCGACCGGGACTTGCCCGCCATCGAGCGGCGGCTCGTCGACGGCAACGGCGATCCGCTCGACGAATCGGCGCTCGAAGCGTTGCTGGACGGGCGTTCCGGCGACGCAGCCGTCTTCCTGCAGCTCGCGGGCGCCCGCGTCGCAGTCGACCACATTGCGAGCGCCGCGCTTCCCGACCGCTTCGGGTTCGATCCCGCTCCGCGCCCGGCGCCGGGCGAGCCCGACTGCTGATACTCTTGCGGGAGGTACTCTTGCGGGAGGTTTGCGGGACTATGGAGGAAGAACGAATGTTGCGGTACGCGTCCCTGATTCCGGCCTTGATTCTCGTTGCGGGGCTGGCCGGCTGTTCGAGCTGGTGGCCGTGGGGCGACTCGGGCGGAGACGTGCCGCGCGTCCCGCCGGGAGCGACCGCCTACAAGTGCGACGGCGGAAAGGAGCTCTTCGTCCGGTATGGGGATGGTGGCAAGTCGGCGATGATCATCTACCCGGAACGCGAATTCCGTCTGGACGCCGAGACAGCGGGCGCCGGCGCGCGCTATTCCAATGGGCGCACCGTCCTTGTGACCACGGGGAGCGGGGCGACGCTGGAGGAGGGCAGCAGCATGGTCTTCTCGAACTGCAAGTCCGGCGGATAGCGCGCATGCGGCCAGGCGCGGCCCCGATGCGATCCTCGCGCCGCGCTCCGACGACTCGGATATGACCCAGGTCAGTGACCGCCACTACCTTTCACCGCTCTTCGAACCCGGCTCGGTCGCGGTGATCGGCGCCAGCGAGCGGCCCGGCGCGATCGGCTCCGTCCTCGTTCGAAATATTCTCGCGGCGGAGTTCAAGGGCGAGCTCTACGCCGTGAATCCGCGCCACGAATCGGTGCACGGGACACGGTGCCATGCATCGATCGCGGACGTCCCGCGCCGCGTCGACCTCGCCGTGATCGCGACGCCTCCTGCGACTGTTCCGGACCTGATCACGCAGTGCGGCGCCGCGGGTGTTCGCGCCGCGGTCGTCATCACGGCAGGGTTTTCGGAGACTGGCGCGACCGGCGCAAAGCTCGAGCGCGCGCTGCTCGAAAATGCGCGGCGGAACCGGCTACGGGTGCTCGGTCCGAACTGCCTGGGGCTTATGCGCCCGGCGATCGGACTCAATGCGACGTTCGCGCAGGCCGGTGCGCTGCCCGGATCGCTGGGCCTGGTTTCGCAGTCGGGAGCAGTCTGCACCGCCATGCTCGACTGGGCGCGGCCGAACGGCGTCGGGTTCTCGAGCGTGGTGTCCCTGGGCGGCTCGACCGACCTCGATTTCGGCGAGATCGTGGATTACCTGGTCACCGACCCGAAGACGGAGCACATTCTGCTCTACGTCGAAGGCGTGCGGGATGCGCGCCGCTTCGTGTCCGGATTGCGGGCGGCGGCGCGCGTCAAGCCGGTGATTCTGATGAAGGTGGGCCGGCATCCCGTCGGCTCGCGCGCAGCGTCTTCGCACACCGGCGCCATCGTCGGTCTGGACGACGTTTTCGATGCCGTGGTGAAGCGCGCGGGCGTGGTGCGGGTCGCCAGCGTGGGTCAGCTCGTCGCGGCGGCCCAGGCACTCGCGGCGCGCGTGCGGCCGCGGGGCGAGCGGCTCGCGATCGTCACCAACGGGGGCGGACCCGGCGTGATGGCGGCGGATCGCGCAGCCGATCTCGGCATTCCCCTCGCACCGCTCGCACAAGCGACGATCGACTCGCTGAAGTCCGTCCTGCCGGAGAACTGGTCGCACGGCAATCCGGTGGATCTGATCGGCGACGCAAGCGCCGACCGCTATCGTGCCGCGGTGGCAGCCTGCCTCGCCGATCCGAACGTGGACGGCCTGCTCGCGATCCTGTCGCCGCAGGCCATGACCGAGCCGGTCGATGCGGCACGCGCGGTCATCGAATCCGCGCGTGCCTCCTCCAAGCCCGTCATCGCGTGCTGGATGGGCGAGGAGCAGGTTGCGGCAGGACGGGCGGAACTGGCGTCCGCCGGCATTCCCGTGTTTCGCACCCCCGAGCCCGCGGTCGAGACGTTTGCGAACGTCTCCGCTTTCTATCGCAATCAGCGCGCGCTCCTGCAGGTGCCGGGCCCGCGCACGCAGGGAGCCGTCCCGGACTTCGAGGCGGCCCGTCTCATCGGCGAGACCGCCCTGGCGGAGCGGCGCACCATCCTGAGCGAGATGGAATCGAAGGCCCTGCTCGCCGCCTTCCGCATTCCCGTCGCGCAGACGGTCGTCGCGCATTCCGCACACGAGGCGATGCTGGTCGCGGAGGAGCTCGGCTATCCGGTCGCGCTGAAGGTGGACTCGCCCGACATCACGCACAAGAGCGACGTCGGCGGTGTGCGCCTCGGCCTGCACAACGCTCAGGCGGTTCGCGATGCCTATGAGCAGATCATCGGCGCCGTCGGCCGGAAACGCGCCAACGCGCGGATCAATGGTGTCTCGGTGCAACCCATGGTGACGCGCGCGAACGGGCGCGAGCTCATGGTCGGCATCCTGCGTGACCCGGTTTTCGGCCCGGCGATCGTTTTCGGCGCAGGGGGCACGGCGGTCGAGGTGCTGCGCGACCGGGCGGTGGCGCTTCCGCCACTCAACTCGTTCCTGGTCGAAGACATGATCCGCGGAACGCGCATCTCGCGGCTGCTCGGGGCGTTCCGCAATCTGCCCCCGGCCGACCAGCCGGCAATCGAGGCCATCCTGCTGCGGGTATCGGAGATGGCGTGCGAGCTGCCGTGGATACTCGAGCTCGACATCAATCCGCTGATCGCCGACGAGGCGGGCGCGATCGTCGCCGATGCCCGCGTCGTGATCGGCAGGCCGGCGCCGGCGCGTGGCCGCTACGACCATGTGGCGATCCATCCCTATCCCGCGTACCTGGTGAGCACGTGGCAGCCGCGCGGCGCGCCGCTGGTCACGCTGCGGCCGATCCGCCCCGAGGATGCGGAGATCGAACAGGCGTTCGTGCAGGGGCTCTCGCTCGAGAGCCGCTATTTCCGGTTCATGGACGCGTTGCGCGAGCTGACGCCGCAGATGCTGGCACGGTTCACGCAGATCGACTACGACCGCGAGATGGCGTTCATCGCGACGGTGGCGGAGCAGGGGCGCGAGATCGAGATCGGGGTATGCCGGTACGTCACGAATCCGGACGGCGAGACCTGCGAGTACGCGATCGTGGTGGCCGACGACTGGCAGCGCCGGGGGCTCGGCCGGCGCATGATGGCGGCGCTCGTCGACGTTGCGCGCGCGCGGGGGCTGCGCGAAATGCTGGGACACATTCTCGCGCAGAACCGCGGCATGCTCGCGCTCTGTGCCGAGCTCGGATTCTCGATCGCGGACAGCCCCGAGGGCCCGGATACGAAGCGCGTGGTGCTTGCGCTGTAAGCACCCTCCTACCAGCCGAGGCGGACACGCCCGATCGCCATCGCCGTGGCGGCCTGGGTCGGCTCTACGACCGGAATTCCCACGGCGTTCTCCAGTTCGTCGCGGTACTGCGCCATGCCCGCGCACCCCATCACGAGCGAATTCGCGCCATGGTCGTCGCGAAGCGCGGTGCCGACCTCGATCATGCGGTGCAGCGTCTTCTTCGCATCGACCAGCTCCGCGACGCCCATCCCGATCGCGAGGTCGCCCGCGCAGCGATCGGCAAGACCCATCGCACCGACCGCGCGCAGATGGCGGGCCACCGAGCCCGGGAGGATCGAGATCATCCCGAAGCGCTGGCCGAGCGTGAGGGCGGTGAGAATGCCGCTTTCCATGATGCCGAGCACGGGCTTGCGCGTCGCTTCGCGCGCGGCGTGCATGCCGGGATCGCTGAAGCACGCGATCACATATGCGTCCGCGCGCCGCTCGAGCTCGCTGATCAGGCCGAGCAGCGGCATCACCACGCTGTCGACGTGGCGCTGCGTCTCGATGCCCGGCGGGCCTTCTTTCAGGGTGAGGCACTCGATTCGTGGCCCGCCCGGTATGCGCAGGGGATCGACGGCACGGTCGATCCCCTCCGTGACCTTCTCGCTCGAATTCGGGTTGATGACGAAAATCGTTCCTGCATTGATGGTCATTGTCGATCTCCAACGGCCGCCGCGGCCGGGCATGGGTCAAGTGTAGCGCGGACGCGCGCCGGGTTCCCCGGCGGGCGGGTTCGGCGGGGCGCGAATTGGGCATAATCGGGGTTTTCCCGCGCGAGCCATGCAAGACCTCCATCTCACCATTCGGAACGGCACGGTCGCCACGGCCGCCGACACGTTTTCCGCCGATATCGGCATCAAGGACGGGCGCGTCGCCGTGATCGCACGCGGGCTCGCGCCCGGGAAACGGGACATCGATGCCGCCGGCAAGCTGGTGCTGCCGGGGGGCGTCGACAGTCACTGCCACATCGAGCAGCTCTCGAGCAACGGCGTGATGACCGCCGACGACTTCTACTCGGGGACCGTTTCCGCCGCCTACGGTGGCACCACCACCATCATCCCGTTCGCCGCGCAGCACCGCGGAATGAAGATCCGGGACGTGGTGGCCGACTACTCGAAGCGGGCTGCCGAGAAGGCCGTCATCGATTACGGCTTTCATCTCATTCTGGCCGATCCGACCGAAGAGGTGCTCACGCAGGAGCTGCCCGAGTACATCAGCAAGGGCATCACGTCCTTCAAGGTCTACATGACCTACGACATGCTGAAGCTCGACGACTACCAGATTCTCGACGTGCTGCTGGCGGCGGAAAAACACGGCGCGCTGGTCATGGTGCACGCGGAGAATCACGACGTGATCCGCTGGCTCGCGAAGCGGCTGCTCGACCGCGGGCACACCGAGCCGAAGTTTCACGCCGTGAGCCATTCACCGCTCGCGGAAAGCGAGGCGACCCATCGGGTCATCCAGTTCTCCCGGCTGCTCGACGTGCCGGTGCTCATCGTGCACGTCTCCGGTATCGAGTCGGTGCGGGCGATCCAGGCCGCGCAGGGGCTCGGCGCACGGGTCTACGCGGAGACCTGTCCGCAGTACCTCTTTCTCAAGGGCTCCGATATCAGCCGCCCGGGCATGGACGGCGCGAAGTTCTGCTGCAGTCCGCCGCCGCGCGACGAGGCGTCGCAAAATGCGATGTGGGCGGGACTCGCGGACGGGACGCTCCGCGTCTTCTCGTCGGATCACGCGCCCTACCGCTTCGACGATTCCGGAAAGCTTCCCAAGGGGGAAAAGACGACCTTCAAGGAAATCGCGAACGGCGTTCCGGGGCTCGAGATGCGCATGGCGCTGCTCTTCTCCGAGGGCGTGGGCAAGGGGCGCATCGGCCTCAACGACTTCGTTGCGCTCACGGCAACGAATCATGCGCGCATCTACGGCATGTACCCTCGCAAGGGCACCATCGCGGTGGGCTCGGATGCCGACATCGGGATCTGGGATCCCGAAAAGGAAGTGAAGATCAGCGCGGCAATGATCCACGACAACGTCGGCTATACGCCCTACGAGGGGCGCACCATCAAGGGCTGGCCGGAGATCGTCGTGAGTCGCGGACGAGTCGTCGTGGAGAACGGGAAGCTTGCTGCGGAGCGCGGCACAGGAAAGTTCATTCCATGCGGCGCACCGGAGCCGCTCCGCCAAGAACGCAAGCCGACGACAGAAATGCGAATTTTCAAGGCCCTGATCTCGTAGCGGGGATCGAGTGGACAGACGCTTCTTCCTCTCCTCTCCGAGGAGGGGTGCCGCCGAAGTCGGCGGGGTGGTGTGCAGCACCTTCCGAACCACCCCGGCTGCTTCGCAGCCACCCCGCCTTGAAAAGGAGGGGAAAGAAGAACGCCCCTGACCGGAGTATCGAATCGTGGCAAGAAAACTAGGAATCGCCGCAGCACAGTTAGGCGCCGTGAATCTCGCCGATTCGCGCGAAGAAGTGGTGAAGCGTCTCGGGGAGCTGTTCCGTGACGCGATCGGTCGCGGCGCGCGGTTCGTGGTTTTTCCAGAGCTCGCGCTGACGACGTTCTTTCCGCGCTACTGGATGGAGGATCCGGACGAGGTCGATCGAAAGTTTTTCGAGTCCTCCATGCCGAACCCGGGCGTCCAGCCGTTGTTCGATCTTGTAAAGCGGCACGGCGTCGGCTTCTATCTCGGGTACGCCGAGCGCACGCGGGAGGGCGGTCGCACCCGGCGTTTCAATACCGCGATTCTCGTCGGACCGGACGGGGGAATCGTCGGCAA
>JAABRB010000097.1 GCA_011391185.1 Betaproteobacteria bacterium | reverse complement strand
CTCTATCTGGCCGCGCGTCCATCTCTTTCTCGCGCCGATCGCCCTCATCGGGCTGTTGGTCGCCGGATACTCGGCGACGATGGCGGCAATGGCCGCGAGCGTGGTCGCCCTGGGCTCCTGTTTCCTGCGCGCGGAGACCCGGATCGGACTGGCGCAGAGCATCGGAATGGTCGAGGATCTGGCGAAACAGGCGGCGCAGGTCGCCGTGCCGATCATCGCGATCGGCGTCATCATCGCGGTGGCCATCCAGTCGAATCTCGCGCTCAAGTTTTCCACGCAGCTTATCTCCCTTTCCGGCGGAACGCTGCTCGGCGCGATGTTCTTCATCATCCTCGGTTGCATCATCATGGGAATGGGATTGCCCACAGTGGCCGCCTACATCATCGGCGCAATTCTCTTCGTCCCGGCAATTATCAAGCTCGGTGTGGACGAGCTGGCCGCCCATTTCTTCGTCATGTATTACTGCGTGCTCTCGATGGTCACACCGCCTGTCGCACTGGCGTCCTATGCCGCGGCGGGGGTTGCCAAGGCGAAAGCCATGCAAACTGGGTGGCTCGCGTTCAAGATGTCCTTCGTCCTCTTCCTGATCCCGTTCGCATTCGCGTTTGATCCCACGCTGCTCTGGTCCGGGCACGGCGGATGGATCGCCCTGGCCTTCGCGTCCATGATGGCGGCGACCTACGCGTGGGCCGTCGCGCTCGAAGGCTTCGTCACTTCGCCGATCGGCTGGATCGAGCGTGGACTCTTCCTGGCCGCGTCGCTGACGATCATCTTCAGCCGCACCGGAACGCTCGTCTGGGGAGTGGGTTGTGCCGCGCTGGTGGTCCTGCTCGCATGGGTGACGGTGATCCGGCCGCGCATGATGCGTGGGCGGGAAAGCGCAAAGACCGGGGAGGCTGCGCTGCCATGAGCACGTCGCGGAAATGAGCAAGGGCAAGACGTCGCCGAGCGAAGCAATCTGGTCGCGGGACGCCGAGACCGGTGCGCGGATCAGGCAGGTCACGAATCAGCCGGCGATCCATCATCACCCGTTTTTTTTCGTTCCGGCCTGGGACGACGCGATGCATCGGCTGGTTTTCATCTCGCATCGGACCGGATCGCCCCAGCTCTTCGCCGAAGAGCAGGAAAGCGGACGACTCGTCCAGCTCACCGACCGTGATGATCTTGCCGAATGGTCGATCCATCCTTCGCACGACGGATCGAGCGTCTTTTTCGTTGCCGGGACGGGTGCATTTCGGCTTGACCTCGAGACCCTGGCGGAAGAGCGACTCGCGGATTTCGGCGCGGTGGAGATGCGTGAAAAGGGAATGGTGGGCGCGGCGATGGGAACGACCGCCGTGTCGAGCGACGACCGCTGGTGGGCGATTCCCGTCAAATCGGACGGTGTGTCGCGGTTCCACGTGGTGGATACCCGCCGTGGCGGCAGCGAGATCATCCTCGAACGCGACACGATCGGACATCCGCAATTTCACCCGGACGATCCGGACCTGATCTTCTACGCCGGGCCGCTGACGAATCGAATCTGGGTGATCGGCCGCGATGGCCGTGGCGACCGGAATCCCTATCCACGCACGGACCCGATGCAGTGGATCACCCATGAGAGCTGGATCCCCGGCACGCGTGAACTCGCGTTCGTCGACTGGCCGCGCGGCATGCGGGCCGTCGAGGTCGACACCGGCGCGGTGCGCACCATCACCTCCTTTCCCGCATGGCACGCCGCAGCGGACCGGCGGGGCAAGCGCATCGTGTGCGATACGAATTTTCCGGACCACGGGCTCCACGTGTTTCCGGCACGCGGGGCGCACGGCGTGGCGCGTCGGATCTGCTGCCCGCGCGCGAGCAGCGCGGGCGAGCACTGGCACGGGCCGTTTCCCTACAACGATGGTCCACGCGAGGTCTACGCGCCGCAGCACACGCATCCGCATCCCCGGTTCGCGCCGGATGGCTCGCGTGTGATTTATACATCCGACGCAACCGGGCACGCGCAGCTCTACGAGTGCATGATCGATGACTGAAGAATGAGGAGTGAGGTGTGAATAGCGCGATGGGCCTTACGGTTCCGCAGGCGGCCCGGCTCGCCATCCGGGAAAAGCGCCACACGGGCACGACGCGGGGACTGGCAATTGGCTACGTGCAGTGCAATCTGGTGATCGTTCCACAGGCGCTTGCGTACGACCTGTTGCTGTACTGCCAGCGCAACCAGAAGGCGTGCCCGGTGCTCGAAGTCACTGACGCAGGCGATCCCGAGCCGAAACGGCTCGCGCCTGGTGCGGACCTGCGGACCGATCTTCCACGTTACGCGGTCTACCGCAACGGCGAGCGGCAACCCGACGTGACGGATCTCGATGCGCTTTGGCGAGACGATTTCGTCGCGTTCCTGATTGGGTCGGGGATCACTTTCGACGGGGCGCTGGAGCGCGCAGGCGTCCCGACGGACAAGCATCGGTGGGTGGTTCGCTCGAAGCTGCCGACGGCACCGGCGGGTCGCTTCCGCGGCAACATGATCGTCACGATGCGCTGGCTCGCGCCGCAGCAGGCGATCACCGCGACGCAGGTGTCGGCGCGTTTTCCGCTCAACCATGGCGCACCGATCCATATCGGTGATCCTGCGGAGATCGGCGCGGATCTCGCACACCCGCTGTTCGGACCGCCGGTGGATCGGGTGGCGGATGGACTGGTGGCGGTTTTCTGGGCATGCGGGGCCACGCCCCAGGAGGCGGCGCTCGCGGCGAAGATCGAGATCATGATCGCCCACGCGCCGGCGCACGGCTTCGTCACGGATCTCAAAGCCGACGAATTCTGTCTTCCCTGACGTTGCGACGGCAGCGAGCGGGCGCACAGTTATAATCCGCGAGTCTTTCCCAATTCCCCCCCGGAATCATGTCCTCTCCTGCTCGAATTCTCGCGCTCGCCATGTTTCTCGCAGTGCCGTCGATCGCCATTGCCGAACTGGAATGCGGCTACCTGATCGGGACCCGCCAGACCGCCATCCGCCTGGCGCGAGCAGGCTGGTCGTTTCCCAATGTCCTGCAGCACTCGCTCGATCACCAGAACTACCGGAACATCACCCGGGAGGAACGCGAGCTGGTGATTCGCGTCGTGCAGGAGGCGTACACCGCGCCGCCCAACGCCACGTCGCAGATCGTGCTGCCCTTCTGCCAGGCCGAGATTGAGCGCAAGAATGCCACCAAGGCGGGTGCGCCGAAAGGGGGAGATTCACCGGCTGCGACCAAATGACGGCCGCTTCCGGATCGTTGCGGACGGATATCCGGGTCATAGGCCTCGTCGGCGTCGCGCACGGTCTGTCGCACTTCTACCATCTCGTCATTCCGCCGCTCTTCCCGTTGCTCAGAGCCGAATTCGACGTGAGCTATGCGGCGCTGGGCTCGGTGCTCGCCGTGTACTTCGGCGTGTCCGGAGTCATGCAGACCGTGGCCGGATTCCTCGTAGACCGGTTTGGCGCGCGGCGCATCCTGTTGCTCGGGCTCGCGCTGTCCGCGATCGGGATCGGCCTCGCCGGGGTGGCGCCGTCGTTCGCCTGGCTATACGTCGCCGCGGTCATTGCAGGCTTCGGCAACTGCGTGTTTCATCCCGCCGATCTGGCGCTGCTCAACGCCAAGGTCCGGCCGCAGCGCCTGGGTTATGCGTTCAGCGTGCACGGCATTGCCGGGAACATCGGATGGGCGCTGGCGCCGGTCTTTGCCGTCGCAATGTCAAGTGCGTGGGGATGGCGCGGCGCATTGATTTCCGCCGGCGTGATCGGGCTGATGTTCCTCGCGGTGCTCGCTACCCAGAGCGCCCTGGCGGGTGGGACGCGCGCGCCGCGTCGCGAGCCGGGCGCCCGCACAGGGGGGCTCGCGCGCGACATCCGCGTGCTGGCGTCCGGGCCCGTCGTCACCTGCTTCGCATTCTTCCTGCTGTACTCGATGGCGATGGTGGGTTGGCAGGCGTTTTCGACCGCCGCACTCACGCAGATCTACAGCATCGAGCTGGTCTTCGCGTCCAGCGTGCTCACCGCCTTCCTGCTCGGCGGCGCCGGCGGAACGCTGGCCGGAGGCGTGATCGCGTCGCGCACGGACCGCCATGGTGCCGTTGCGGTGACGGGTATGGCCTTGTCCGGGGCCATCGCGCTCGTTCTGGGCATGGGACTGGTGCCCGGAGTGCTCCTGGTCGCCGCCGCGGCGATCGCCGGATTCTTCGCGGGCATGCCGGGGCCTTCGCGCGACATCCTGGTCCGGCAGATCGCACCGGTCGAGGCGCGCGGCAAGGTCTACGGATTTGTCTACTCAGGACTGGATCTCGGCGGACTGCTCGCGCCGGTCGCGCTCGGCTGGTTCATCGATCGCGGCTCTCCGCAGCTCGTGTTTGTTGTGACTGCCGTGTTCATGCTGTTCGCCATGCCGACGGTTCTTGGCATGAGCCGCGCGGCGGTGCCGGCGCGCGTGGCGCCCGTTAGCTAGGACAAATCCGTCGAAAGCCCGACGCCCGGTGGTCAAGTGAACCAAACCGGGCAGAGTGCACACGCTCCGCGTGTCCTATTCGGCACCTGACCACGTGTCGACCCTTGTCCCGATAGTCCCGCGGCTACGATGCTCGGATCGTGTTTCTCGATCGGGGAATGGATCATGCGTAGCTGTACGAAGTTGGGTTTGATCGCAGCAAGTTTCATTTTTCTCCCGCTGACGCAGGCGCAGGACTGGAAAACCGGCGCGGGCGGCGCAATCGGCGGCGGCGCGGGCGCTGCCGTCGGCGCGGCCGTAGGCGGACGAACCGGTGCGGCGGTCGGCGGTGCCCTGGGCGGCGCGACAGGCGGCGCGATGACTTCCAGCGGTGACGCGCAGACCGGTGCGGTCGTGGGCGGCGCACTGGGCGGCGCCGCGGGCGGCGTGGTCGGGCACAACATGGGCGGCACCGCGGGCGCCGCGGTCGGCGGCGCGGTCGGCGGTGGCGCAGGCGCGATGATCGGATCGAGCGTCAGCGGCTCAGGCGGAAACCCGGGCACCGGTGGGCCGGCGCAAACGACGCCGCCGCCACAGACCCAGGCCGGAACTCAGCCGCAGGGGCAGGTGCGCGAAGTCCATCACCATCGCTACTACGACAATGACTCTGGCAAGATGAGCAAGAAGAAGAACGTCCCCAAGGGCAATGCGTACGGGTGGCATCGGAACCAGGGAGAGTGATCCGGGTCGTTGCGGCCCGCCCCGATGCGGGAGGGCTTGAGTAGCAACGCTTTCTTCGGTAGCGTTCCGGCTTGGACCTTCTACACACGGAACGCTCTTGATCGTGACCGACGCGATTCGCGACAGCCCCCGAGTTCGAATCGACAAGTGGCTCTGGGCTGCCCGCTTCTTCAAGACGCGCAGCCTTGCGGCTCAGGCCGTGGAAGGTGGGCGCGTTCAGTGGAACGGTCAACGCACGAAGCCCGCCCGCGATCTGCAAGCCGGCGACGAACTGGTGATTCACATCGGTGAGCTCGAGTGGGCAATCGAGGTGCGCGCGCTGTCGATGCGGCGCGGGCCGGTGAGCGAGGCGCAAAAACTCTACGCGGAGAGCGCGTCGAGCCGACAACGGCGGTTCGAAGCGGTCGCCGCGCGCAAGCTTGCGGTCGAGCCGCGCCGCACCGAGATAGGCCGACCGACCAAGCGCGACCGGCGGCAGCTTCGCCGGCTCACCGGCGCGGAATAGGAGGAATCGGGAAGCGGCGCCCGGTCGATTTCGTCAGTACGGCTCCGCGGTCTTCGAGCGACTCGTGGCCACCACCTCTCCCGCAAGGTCGAAGTGAACGTGGAACACGTCGATGCCCCCTGGCATGACCGCGCCATGCTGCCAGGTCCAGACTTCCTCCTTGCGCGCGGCAAAGGTCATCGTTTCCCCGGGCCGGCCGATCAGGCGACGAACCTGCGCCATCTTCATGCCGGGGCGGATCTTCGCGAAATATTCTTCCGCAAGGACCTGGTGCAGCGCGCGCATCACGCGGTCGGCATCTATCGTCACCATGTACGTGACGAGGCCCGCGCGCGGACCGGCGAACTCCCACACGACACTGCCGTCGGCGTCCTGCCATTCGTACGTCGGCTCACCGAGGACGCTGCGCACTTCCTGGGCAGTCGAGACGCCCGGCCGGAGTCGCTCTATGCCCACATCGCAGCCTCCCATCCATGCGGCGATGCCGAGTGCCGCGACTATCCGCTTGCAGAGTTTCACCGTGCCGTCTCCCGATACGAGGAGGCGTTATTATCCCGGTCTATCCGGGTGTGACCAAGGCCCTGCGCGCATCCGCCCCCGATTGGCCTCCGATCGTCGAAGAGGGAATGCATGAAAATAATCAAGAACTCCGTCGTGGAGCTGAAGTACGAAGTGGTCGATGCAGACGGCGATCTCATCGAGCGCGGGAAGCAGCCGCTGATCTACCTGCATGGTGGTCACGCCGGGATTTTTCCGCGGGTCGAGGAGGCGCTTGCCGGCAAGGAGGAGGGCGAGTCAGTGAAAGTCAGCCTCGCGCCCGCCGACGCGTTCGGCGAGCATGACGCCAGTCTGGTGCGCGCGGAGCCGCGCAGTCGCTTCCCCAGGAATGTGAAGGTTGGCATGCAGATTCAGGGCGAAGCCGATCACGACGACCATTCCCATCCGGTGGTCTTCGTCGTGACCGAAGTCGGTGCCGACACCGTAAAGGTGGACGGCAATCACCCGCTTGCCGGACGCGCGCTCGAGTTCCGCGGGAAAGTCGTGTCGGTGCGCCCTGCGTCTCCCGAAGAGATCTCCCACGGACATGCGCATGGTCCGGACGGCCACCATCACTGAAATCGTGGCCGGCCTGATGACGCACATGTGCGTCGATTCAACGACGCGCGATGCCGTATCGCTGGGATGCAAGGCCATCGTCGCGGGCGATGCATGCGCGACGCGGGATCTGCCCGATCGCGGCACGGGCGCTGCGGTCCCGCACAGCGAGATCCACCGCGGCAGCCTCACCGCGCTCGCGGTCCGGTTTGCCGACGCGCTGGCGACCGTCGAAGTGCAGCGACTCGCCTGAGGCGAACCCCTGCAGAGTTGCTTCAGCGCGACGCGGTGAGCACGACGAGCGTACCGTCCGCGAGCGCGTACACGAGTTCGTTGCGCCCGTCGCCGTCGAGATCCGTGGCGATTACCGCAGTCTCGATGGCTGCGGAATGCCCTGCGCGCTGGAGCTCGCGAAACTCCCCGCCGGCGAACGTGACGATGCGCAATGTCCGGCGATCCGCACCGGGCACGGCGAGATCGACGACACCGTCGCGGTTCGCGTCGAGCATCGCCGCGAGCCGAAGCTCGTCGCTGCCGATCGCGTGGTTGGAAAAGCCCGGCTCCCGGTGCACCATCGACAGACGGTCGCCTTCACGTCGATAGAGCGTCAGCCAGCCGCCGATGTGCGGCGTGACCACGGCGGCAATTTCCGGATCGCCTTTGCCATCGAAGTCCGCGACGCCGATCGGGTTCAACCAGCGCTGCGGCGTGCCGATCGGCGCCGATGCGGCGAGCGCCTGCAACCGCTCGCCCGCGACGCCGAGGAGCAGGACTGCGGCACCGCCTTGCATCGTGGACTGTACGGTGAGCACCGTGTCGTCGCCCCACGCGCGCACCAGCCTGGGAAGTCGATCTTCGATGACGGCATCGGGAGGAGCGGAATATTTAAGCGTCCGGCCGGCCGCTGTGAGCACCCGAACCGCGGCCGCGTTCTCCGATCGTTCGAAGATGTCGTGCCGATAACGCAGGGTGGGTTCCACCAGCCATACTTCGCGCAGTTCCCCGGGGCCGCGCTGCGGCCGCGTTCCGGGAAACAGATCGGGACGCGCGTCCGGCGGAGTCTGCGCGCAGGGAGGTATCGTCTGGATCCCGAGAGATCGCGCTTTGAGCTGGACCTGAAAGCGACGTCCGTCCTCGAGCAGCACGACGACCTGCGAACGGCGCGAAGCGGAAGCATCGGCAGGGCAGTAGGGTCCCGTGTCGAGCCGCGCCGGGGCCCCGGGCAGCGGCGTGGCCAGCACCGCCATGGCCGCGCTCTCCGCGCCGAGCGCCAGCGGTCCCGCACCCAGCGTGCAGAGCGCCAGGGTCATAGCGGCGAATCGACGGCGCACCACCGGCATCGCAGACCTCAGCGCAGTACGCCGCGCTTTACTGCTCGCACCTTGGCCTAGGCCGCCTGCATCAGATCGCGCAGGACGTAGGGCAGAATGCCACCGTGCTGGAAGTAGTCCACCTCGATCGGTGTGTCGATTCGCAGTCGCACCTGGACTTCCTGCCGCTCGTCATTCCTGCGTCGGATGACGAGCGTGACGTCCTGCTGCGGACGAAGCTCGCCGTCGATACCCTCGATGTCGAATTCCTCGTCGCCGCGGATTCCGAGCGAAGCGACGCTGTCGCTGCCCTTGAACTGCAAGGGCAGCACACCCATGCCGACGAGATTGGAGCGATGGATCCGCTCAAAGCTGCGCACGATGACGGCCTTCACACCGAGCAGCTGGGTGCCCTTCGCGGCCCAGTCCCGCGAGCTGCCGGTGCCATATTCCTCGCCGCCGAACACGACCGTCGGCGTTCCGCTGGCGATGTACTTCATCGCCGCGTCGAAGATCGGCATCTCCTCGCCAGAGGGCTGGAAGAGCGTGACGCCACCTTCCATCCGCCGGCCGTCTGGCTGGGCGGGGATCATCAGATTCCTGATCCGGACATTTCCGAAAGTGCCGCGCATCATGACGTCGTGATTGCCACGCCGCGCGCCGAAGCTGTTGAAGTCGGCCTTCACGACGCCGTGAGCGATCAGGTACTGGCCGGCCGGTGACGTTTCCTTGATTGCGCCGGCCGGGCTGATGTGGTCCGTCGTGACCGAATCCCCGAACAGGCCAAGCGCCCGCGCACCGACGACATTGCCCGACCTTTTGGGCTCCATTGAAAAGTCGGCGAAGAAGGGCGGTTCGGCGATGTAAGTGGAGGTCGGCCAGTCGTAGACCTGTCCACTGGCGGTGGGCACGTCCTTCCAGATCGGATTCGCATTGGCCATATCGCCATACAGCCTGCGGAACGCCTGTGCGTCAGTCGCATGGCGCAGCGCCTCGGCCACCTCGTGCGGCGCGGGCCAGACGTCGCCGATGAAGACCGGCTTGCCGTCCTTGCCGATGCCGAGCGGCTCGGTCATCAGGTCCTTGCGCACGGTTCCGGCGATTGCGAAAGCGACGACGAGCGGGGGGCTGGCCAGGAAATTAGCCTTGATGTTCGCGTGGATGCGCGCTTCGAAGTTGCGGTTTCCCGAGAGCACCGCCGCGCACACGAGATCGTTCTTGACCACCACCTCCTCGAGACCCGGATCGAGCGGCCCCGAATTCCCGATGCAGGTCGTGCATCCGTAGGCCGTCACATAGAATCCGAGCTTCTCGAGGTAGGGAAGCAGACCGGACTTCTCCAGATATCGGGTCACGATCCGCGAGCCCGGGGCAAGCGAGGTCTTGATGTGTGTCTGGACCTTGAGTCCGTGCTCGACGGCCTTCTTGGCGAGCACTCCTGCGGCGATCATCACGCCAGGATTCGACGTATTGGTGCATGAAGTGATCGCGGCGATCAGCACGTCACCGTGACCGAGCGTCACGCCGGCCGATGTCCCATCGGACGCGTGTGCCGGATCCTCGGGGTTTGCAGGGAAACGCTTGCCGAGCTCCGCGGCAGGCTTGTTGTATCCGTTCTCGGCAGCGGGCTTTGCGAACAGTTCGCCGAACTTCGCCTTCACGCGTCCGATCGGAATGCGGTCCTGCGGTCGCTTGGGGCCGGCGAGGGAGGGCTCGACCGTGGCGAGATCGAGCTCGAGTGTCTGCGTGTAATCGATCGAGCCCGGTTTCGGCATCCCGTACAGATCCTGCGCCTTGAAATATGCGCGGAAGGCATCGATCTCTTCATCAGTGCGACCGGTGTTGCGGAGGTAATCGACCGTCGCGTCGTCGACGGGAAACAGGCCCATGGTCGCGCCGTACTCGGGCGCCATGTTGGCGATGGTTGCGCGGTCCGTAAGCGGCAGGCGGGCGGCGCCTGCGCCGAAAAACTCGACGAACTTGCCGACCACTTTGGCCGCTCGCAGCATCTCGGTGACGGTGAGAACGAGGTCCGTGGCGGTCACGCCCCAGCGCAAATTTCCTTTCAGGTGAACGCCGATGACGTCCGGGGTCAGGATGTAGACGGGTTGCCCGAGCATGCC
>JAABRB010000096.1 GCA_011391185.1 Betaproteobacteria bacterium | reverse complement strand
CATCTCGACGTGTGTCCCCGACGCGGCACCGGGCGGCTTCACGTTCAATCAGTTTCTCGTCGACGCCGACGAACCGCTTCTCTTCCACATCGGCCCGCGGGGCCTGTTTCCGCTCGTGTCGCAGGCAGTGGCCCGCATCGTCCCGCTCGAACGGCTCCGGTGGATCGCCTTTGGACACGTCGAGTCCGACGCGTGCGGGGCCATGAACGATTTCCTGGCCGCTGCGCCGCACGCCCAGGTCGCACACGGCGCCATCGGTTGCATGGTCTCGCTCGACGACCTGTGCGATCGAGCACCGCGCAAGCTCGCCGACGGCGAAGTCATCGACCTCGGCGGCAAGCGGGTTCGGCACGTCGACACGCCGCATGTCCCGCACAACTGGGAAGCGCGCGTCCTCTATGAGGAGACGACCGGCACGCTCTTCTGCGGCGATCTGTTCACGCACGCGGGCGACGGACCGGCTTTTATTGGGCCATTGGTCTGCTTCCCGTCTGGGTCAGGGGACGGTGGGGCTTGACCTTTCCCTCGAACGGCTCACGCGCTGTGCGAAGGCCATCACTTTCGCGGAACGCTCGTACTTCGCGCGCGCTGAAAAGGGACGGGGGCACCGAGGCGGCACTGCAAAAGAGAAAGAGCCTGCTTGGTAGCGGGCTCTTGATTGTCTGGCGCGCCCCGCAGGACTTGAATCCACGTCCCCTGGATCATAGACAGGCATTCCTCGGGCCGCCGGGCGCAGCTATTGCGTGGCGCGGCCGCGCCTCGCGCTAGGTGTTTTGTATGACGATGTTCGGGAACTTGCCCGTCATGTCCTTCTGCAGGTCCCCGATTTTCACCGCCACCCGCCGCGCGATGCGCCGATAGATCTCCGCCACGCGCCCGTCCGGGTCGGATACGACGGTCGGCTTCCCCGAGTCGGCATATTCGCGGATGCTGATGTCGAGGGGCAGCGCGCCGAGGAACTCGGCCCCGTAGTCCTTGCACATCCGCTCGGCGCCGCCGGACCCGAAGATCGACTCCTCGTGGCCGCAGTTCGAGCAGATGTGGATCGACATGTTCTCCACGATGCCGAGAATCGGGATGCCCACCTTCTCGAACATCTTGAGCCCCTTGCGCGCGTCGATGAGCGCGATGTCCTGAGGGGTGGTGACGATCACCGCGCCGGTCACCGGCACCTTCTGCGCAAGCGTGAGCTGGATGTCTCCCGTGCCGGGCGGCAGGTCGACGACGAGGTAGTCGATCGCTCGCCACCGGGTGTCGTTCAGAAGCTGCTCGAGCGCCTGGGTCACCATCGGTCCACGCCACACCATGGGCGTGTCCACGTCGATCAGGAACCCGATCGAGCTCGCCTGGATACCGTGTCCCGCCATCGGCTCGAGGCTCTTGCCATCCTTCGATTCCGGCCGACCGGTGATGCCCAGCATCGTCGGCTGCGATGGCCCGTAGATGTCGGCATCGAGCATGCCGACCGACGCCCCTTCCGCCGCGAGCGCCAGCGCGAGATTCACGGCGGTGGTGGATTTGCCGACGCCGCCCTTTCCGGAAGCGACGGCAATGATGTTCTTGACCTCCGGCACCAGCTTGACGCCGCGCTGCACGGCGTGGGAGACGATCTTCGAGCGAACGCCGACGTTGGCCGTCCTGACGCCAGATACGGCACGCAGCCGGTCACCGACCATCTTCCTGATCAGCTCAAGCTGGCTCTTGCCCGGATAGCCCAGCTCGATCTCGAGGGACACATCCGCGTCGCTTAACTTGAGGTTCTTGATCGAGCGTGTGGCGACGAAGTCCTTCCCGGTGTTCGGATCAATCACTTCCTTCAGTGCGGATTGAATGTCCTGTTCGGTGATTCCCATGATGTTCTCGGTAAGGGGGGAAGAGTCGCGATGCGCCGGCGCGTCATTGCGAACCGGAAGCATCTAAGTGTAGCAAAGCCGCCCTTCCGGCTAAACCACGCTAAAATCGCGGGTTTAGAGCATCTTCCCGCACCGAATGCCGCGCCGCATCCTCGTCACCTCGGCCCTGCCCTACGCCAACGGCGCGATCCATCTCGGCCATCTGGTCGAGTACATCCAGACCGACATCTGGGTGCGTTTCCAGAAGCTGCGCGGGCACGAGGTGCACTACGTGTGCGCGGACGACACCCATGGCACCCCCATCATGCTGCGGGCGGAGCAGGAAGGCATTACCCCGGAGCAGCTGATCGCGCGGGTATTCAACGAGCACGCGCGCGACTTTGCCGGCTTCCTGGTCGAATTCGACAACTACTACAGCACGAATTCGCCGGAGAACCGCGCATTCTGCGAGGACATCTATGGCGCGCTCGAGAAGAACGGACTCATCGCACGTCGTTCGGTCGAGCAGTTCTTCGACCCGGTCAAGGCGATGTTCCTGCCCGACCGGTACATCCGCGGCCAATGCCCGAAATGCGGCGCGAAGGACCAGTACGGGGACTCCTGCGAGGTCTGCGGGACGACGTATTCTCCAACCGACCTGATCGAGCCGTATTCGGTGGTGTCGGGCGCAAAGCCGGTACGCAAGGCCTCCGAGCACTATTTCTTCAAACTCTCTGACCCGCGCTGCCAGACCTATCTCAAGCAGTGGACCCGGTCGGGGACCCTCCAGCCGGAGGCCGCGAACAAGATGGACGAGTGGTTCGCCGCGGGTTTGCAGGACTGGGACATCTCGCGCGACCCGCCCTATTTCGGCTTTCCGATTCCCGGTACCGACGCGAGGAAGTTCTTCTACGTCTGGCTCGATGCGCCGGTGGGCTACTTCGCGAGCTTTCGCAATCACTGCGACAAGCGCGCCGCCGCCGGGCGGCCGGTGGAGCGCGATGCATTCCTGCGTCCCGGCGGTGACACCGAAATGGTCCACTTCATCGGCAAGGACATCCTCTACTTCCATGCGCTCTTCTGGCCGGCGATGCTGGAGCATTCCGGCTACCGCACGCCCTCGAGCGTCTACGCACACGGCTTCCTCACCGTGAACGGCGAGAAGATGTCGAAATCGCGCGGCACGTTCATCACCGCGGAGAGCTACCTGTCACTCGGATTGAATCCGGAGTGGCTGCGCTATTACTACGCGGCCAAGCTCAACAGCACGATGGAGGACATCGATCTCAATCTCGATGACTTCGTCGCGCGCGTGAACGCGGATCTGGTGGGGAAGTTCGTCAATATCGCGAGTCGCGCGGCCGGGTTCATTCACAAGCACTTCGACGGAAAGCTCGCGCCGGACGCCGGCACCGACCGGTTCGCGACCGAGTTTCCCGGCATCTACGCGGGCGCGGATCTCGCCGCCGAAGCGTACGAGCGCCGGGAGTTCGGCAAGTGCCTGCGCATGATCATGCTCGGCGCCGAGGGCGTGAACCAGTACTTCGACCGGAATCAGCCCTGGGCGCTCGCCAAGGATCCCGCGCGGCATGCCACGCTGCACGAAGTCTGCTCGACCGCGCTGAATGCCTTCCGGCTTCTGTCGCTGTTTCTCAAACCGGTGCTGCCGCGACTCGCGGCCGAGGTCGAGTCGTTCCTCGCCATTCCCCCGCTCACCTGGGCCGATGCCGGAACGTTGCTTCCGGGCGGCCATGCGATCCAACCCTACCGTCACCTGATGGGGCGCCTCGAAGCCAGGCAGATCGACGCGCTGGTCGCGGCCAACCTCGATTCGAGGGCCGCGCCGGCGCCTGTCGTGGCGGCGCATTCGCAGCAGCGGCACGCGGAGCACCAGGTGAATGCGGGTGCGGACACCTCACCGGCGACGTCGAACACCATCGGCATCGACGACTTTTCCAAAGTGGATCTGCGGGTCGCCCGGATCGTCAGGGCCGAGCACGTCGAGGGCGCCGAGAAGCTTCTCAAGCTGACGCTCGACATCGGAAACGGGACGCGCACCGTGTTCGCCGGCATCAAGCGCGCGTACGATCCGGCCGCGCTCGAAGGCCGCTACACCGTCATGGTGGCGAATCTCGCGCCGCGGAAAATGCGCTTCGGCACATCGGAAGGCATGGTGCTCGCCGCATCCGGCGAGGGCCCGGGGATTTTCCTGGTCGGCCCGGATTCGGGCGCCATCCCCGGAATGAAGGTCCAGTGATCGTGCACGGCGTGTGAGCCCCACGCCGCTCTCGCTCGCTCTCGCCTGCGTGGTCGTCTGGCTCGTGCTGGGCGGGCTGTCGCTCATCCCGGCGGCGGGCGCTTCATTTGCGCGCAAGGCGGCTTTCCCCCTCGGCGCACTCGTCGGCCTCGCGCTTGCCGCATCCGGCCTGCGCGCGATCTGGGAGCCGGCCGCGAGCGCAACCCTGGTGCTCGGACTGCCGGACTTGCCGTTTCACGTCCGACTCGACCCGCTTGCGGGTTTCTTCCTGTTCCTGCTCGGCGCGGTGTCGACCGGCATTTCGATCTACGCAGCCGACTACTTCCGCGGCGAGACATGGGGTCGGCTCGCCCTGATCGGGCTGCAGTACTTCGTCTTCCTCGCGAGCATGGCGCTGGTCATTCTCGCCGACGACGCCTACCTCTTCATGGTCGCGTGGGAAACCATGGCACTTGCGTCATACTTTCTCGTCACAACCGACCACCAGCAGAGCGCAATTCGCAGTGCAGGGTTCCTGTACCTGTTGATTGCGCACCTCGGCGCCATCGCGATCCTGCTCTGCTTCGGGATCCTGCACGGCGGCAAGGGCGACTACTCCTTCGCGGCGCTGCGTGCGGCCGAGCTGACACCCCCGTGGGCGACGGTCGCTTTCCTGCTGGCGTTCTTCGGTTTCGGCGCCAAGGCGGGAATGATTCCGCTGCACGCCTGGCTGCCGGAAGCCCATCCAGCGGCGCCGTCGCCGGTCTCCGCGCTGATGAGCGGCGTCATGATCAAGACCGCCATCTACGGAATGGTGCGCGTGATCTACGATCTCATCGGCGATCTGCGCTGGGAATGGGGCGTGATCGTGCTCGTGATCGCGGCGGGCACGACGCTCTTCGGCGTCCTGTACGCTCTGATGCAGCATGACCTCAAGCGGCTCCTCGCCTATCACTCGGTCGAGAACATCGGCATCATCCTGCTCGGGCTTGGCATGTCGATGGTGTTCATCGGCTTCGGACATCCGGTGGCGGGCGCGCTCGGGCTGATCGCAGCGCTGTACCACACCCTCAATCACGCGGTCTTCAAGGGCCTGCTCTTTCTCGGCGCCGGATCGATCCTGCACAGGCGCGGGCTACGCGATCTGAACGACATGGGCGGCCTCGCCCGCACGATGCCGAGGACCGCGCTCTTCTTCCTCATCGGCGCGCTCGCGATCTCGGCGCTTCCGCCGTTGAACGGCTTCGTGTCCGAGTGGCTGACCTTCCAGACGGCGCTGCAGGCGCCGATTCTCGGGCACAGCGTCGTGCGGAGCATTCTGCCGCTCTTCGCGGCGACGCTCGCGCTCGCAGGCGCACTCACCGCGATGTGCTTCGTGAAGGTGTACGGCATCGCGTTTCTCGGGCAGCCGCGCGAGCCTCGCCACCCGCTGCGCGATCCCGACGCGCACCACGGCGGCGACTGCGGGCGCATGGAACAGATCGGAATGGCATGGCTTGCCGTCGGCTGCATCGTTTTGGGAGTGTTTCCCGTCGCGATGCTGGTCGTCCTGAATCGCGTCGCGACGTCGCTCATCGGGTCCGGACTCCCGGAGGACGCGCTCGCAGCGGGGTGGCTATGGCTGGTGCCGACCACAACGGCGCAGGCGAGCTACAGTCCGGCGATCTTCCTGGTCGTCATCGTGGGCGTGGTCATGCTGACCGCGCTACTCGTCCACCGCCTCTATCACGGCCGGGTGCGGCGCGCGCCCGCCTGGGATTGCGGCTTCCCCGAACAGACGCCGCGCATGCAGGACACGGCCGACGCTTTCGGCCAGCCGATCCGCCACATCTTCGGGCCGATCTACCTGATGACACGGAGCCTCCCGGGTCCGGACGATGCGTCGCCCCGCTATGTTCTGAAGATCGAGGACCGGCACTGGTACTTGATCTACCTGCCGGTGGCGCGCCTCGCGGAATTCATGTCGACCAAGGTGTCCTTACTGCAGCAGGGGCGCGTCAGCTTCTATCTGCTCTACAGTTTTCTCACCCTGATCGCATTGCTGGTGTTCGTCGCATGAGCCAGGCACCCGCAATCGCTTTCCAGATCGTACAGTCGATCCTCGTGGTGCTTGCCGCGCCGCTGCTCACGGGATGGGTCAACCAGTGCCGGGCCTGGCTCCAGAATCGCTCGGCGCCTTCGATCCTGCTCCCGTACTACACGCTTGCGAAGCTCTTCCACAAGGACGCGGTGATCGCCGAGCACGCGTCGCCGCTCTTCCGTCTCACGCCGTACATTCTCTTCGGCTGCATGTGGCTGGCCGGCGGGATCGTTCCGGTGCTCGCGACCAACCTTCCTTTCGCGCCGGCGGCGGACATCATCGCGCTCGTCGCGGTTTTCGCGCTCGCGCGCGTCTTCGCTGCCCTTGCGGCAATGGATATCGGGACATCGTTCGGCGGTCTCGGGGCACGCCGTGAGATGCTGATCGGTTTTCTCGCCGAGCCGGCAATGCTGATGACCCTATTCACCGCCGCGTTCATCAGCGGCTCCACCCAGCTCACCACGATCGTCGACGCCCTCGCGCACCGGGAATTCCTGATCCAGCCGAGCCTCGCATTTGCAGCGATCGCATTCCTGATGGTCCTGCTCGCCGAGAATGCGCGTATTCCGGTGGACAACCCGACCACCCACCTCGAGCTGACCATGGTGCACGAAGCCCTCATCCTCGAGTACTCCGCCCGTCACCTGGCCCTCATCGAATGGGGCGCGGCAATCAAGCTCTTTGCCTACACGACGATCGGATTCGCGCTGTTCGTTCCCTGGGGTATCGCCACCGCCGGTGACTGGACCGCGCTGCCGCTCGCCATTGCCGCGCTGGTCGCGAAGCTCCTGGTAGCCGGCGCCGGACTCGCGTTGATCGAGGCCGTATCGGCGAAGTTCCGCCTGCTCCGGGCGCCTGAATTCCTGTCCACCGCCTTTCTACTCGCGGTGCTTGGAATGCTTACCCATTTCCTCCTGCAAAGCTGAGATGAACGCTTCGCTATCCGGCCAGATCGTCAACCTGCTCGCGGCATTCCTCCTGCTCATCGCCTTCGCGATGCTCTCGCAGCGACGCGTTCTCAGCCTGGTGCGCCTGTTTGCATGGCAGGGCGCGGCGCTCGGACTCTCGACGCTGGTCGTGGCCTACAGCACCGACCAGGCGCATCTCTACTTCTCCGGGGTGCTGACCCTGGTCCTCAAGGTGGCGCTGATTCCGTGGGTGCTGCACCGCCTGATTGGTCGCCTGGATGTCCGCTGGGACGTGGAAACGCTGCTCAACATCCCGACCACGATGCTGATCGGCATCGGCCTCGTGATCTTTGCGTTCGCGCTCGCCACGCCGATCACCGAGATGGCGACGACTCTGACACGTACCACCCTGGGGATTGCCCTTGCGAGCGTGCTGCTCTCGTTCCTGATGATGATCGTGCGGCGCAAGGCGATTCCGCAGGTGATCGGCTTCCTCGCGATGGAGAACGGGCTGTTCTTCGCCGCCACCAGCGCGACGTACGGCATGCCGCTCGTCGTCGAGCTCGGCGTTGCCCTGGACGTTCTGGTCGGCACGTTCATTTTCGGCATCTTCTTCTTCCACATCCGCGAGCAGTTCGACAGCCTCGATATCCGCCACATGGAAAATCTCAAGGAAGACTGAGTGGAGATTCTTTTCGTCCTCACGATTCCGCTCCTCGGGGGAATTCTCCTCGGCGCATTCGGGCACCGGCGCTGGGCGCCCGAGCTGAACGCGTTGATGAGCCTCGCGACATTCCTGGCGGCCGTGGCGCTGACGGTGCGCGTGATCGCCGAAGGTCCGATGACGGCCCTCGAGGAACAGTTCTTCGTCGATCCCTTCAACGTCTTCCTGGTTGCGCTGACCGCGTTCGTGGGTTTCACGACCGCGCTCTTCTCGCGCCCGTACATGCGCACCGAGGAGCACGCCGGTCGACTAAGCCTCGGGCGCCTGCGCCTCTATCACAGCATGTACCAGCTCTTCAGTTTCACCATGCTGGTCACCCTGCTCACCAACAATGTCGGAATCCTGTGGGTCGCGATGGAGGGGGCGACGCTGTCGACGGTCCTGCTGGTGAGCCTCTACCGCACGCCGCAGAGCCTCGAGGCGGCCTGGAAATACTTCATCCTGTGCGGAGTCGGACTTGCCCAGGCCCTGTTCGGCACGATCCTGCTCTACTTCGCCGCCGAGAAAGTGCTGGGGCCCGGCGGAACGGCGTTGCTGTGGACGCACCTGCACGAGGTGCGCGGCGAGCTGGAGCCGACCGTGGTGTCGCTCGCATTCGTGTTCCTGCTCGTCGGCTACGGGACCAAGGTGGGTCTCGTGCCGTTGCACAACTGGCTGCCCGACGCGCACGCCGAGGGCCCGACCCCGGTCTCCGCGGTGCTCTCGGGACTTCTGCTGAACGTCGCGCTCTACGCGGTCGTGCGCAGCAAGGTACTGGTCGACGGCGCGCTGGGGACGGGGTTCTCGGGCAACCTGATGATGGGCTTCGGACTGCTTTCGGTTGTCGTCGCGGCCTTCTTCCTGTCGCGCCAGAAGGACGTCAAGCGCATGTTCGCGTACTCGTCTGTCGAGCACATGGGCATCATGACGTTTGCGTTCGGAATGGGTGGACCGGTGGCCGCATTCGCGGGTCTGCTGCACATGACGGTGCACTCGCTCACGAAATCGGCGATCTTCTTCACCGTGGGTCACGCTTCGCATGCCGCCGGAACGCAGAGCATGGACGCGATTCGTGGCCTGATTCACCAGAGCCCGACCATCGGATGGGGGCTTGCCATCGGCACCCTCGCCATCCTGGGCATGCCGCCCTTCGGCGTCTTCACGAGCGAGTTCATGGTTCTCACGACGGCAATGCACGAGCACACCTGGGCGACGCCGTTTCTCCTCATCGCGCTCGGGGTCGCTTTCGCCGCCGTGTTCGGCAAGGTCCAGCCGATGATCTTCGGCGAGACGACGGCCCCGCCACTGCCGCATCCACCGGCGCTCGTGCCGGTATTCGTGCATCTGGCGATCGTGCTGATGCTGGGTTTGTACATTCCGCCCTACCTCGTCGACTGGTATCGGCAGGCCGCGGCGCTCATCGGCTGAACGCATATGCCCGAGAAGCCCGGACTCCTCTCTGCTGCCGAACGCCTGCCGGGCGCAATGCCAGCCTATCGCGTCCGCATCGACCCGGCCGCGCTGCGTGCGGCTTGCGACGAAGCGCGTGCAGAAGGCGCGCGTCTCGTTGCGTTATGGGGAAGCGACGAGACAACGCGCGATGCCGGCTTCGCATTGCACATGGCCCTTGCGCTGCCCGTCGGCCTTGTCTGGATCACGGTACCGCTCCCGGCCGAGCATCCGCGCTATCCGAGCATCACCGATCACTTTCCGGCGGCCAGCCGGATGCAGCGTGCCGTCTACGATCTGCACGGCATCCACGCGGACGAGAGTGCGGACCATCGGAAATGGCTCCGACACGGTGCCTGGCCGGGTGGCACGTTTCCGCTGCGGAAGGACTTCGACCCCGCCAGCCGGTTCCCGCCTTCCGCGGACCGCTATCCGTTCGTCAAGGTCGAGGGCGAGGGCGTGCACGAAATTCCGGTCGGTCCCGTGCATGCGGGAACGATCGAGCCGGGACACTTCCGATTCTCGATCGTGGGGGAGAAGATCCTCCGGCTCGAGGAGCGGCTCGGCTACAAGCACAAGGGGATCGAGAAGCGTTTCGAGTCCATGACCCTCGCCGAAGGGGCCCGTCTCGCGGGGCGTATCAGTGGCGACTCGACCGTTGCATTCGCCTGGGCCTACGCGATGGCCGTCGAGGGCGCCAGCGGCGGCGCGGAGATTCCGCCGCGCGCGGCGGCGCTGCGCGGCTGCCTCCTCGAGCTCGAGCGGATCGCGAATCATCTCGGCGATCTGGGGTACCTCGGCAACGATGTGTCGCTCTCCTTCGGGTTCTTCCAGTTCTGGCGCCTAAAGGAAGATCTGTTGCGCGTGCACGCCGCGGTGTTCGGTCACCGGTACCTGATGGACATGATCGTTCCGGGCGGCGTGTCGCGCGATCTCGCGACCGACGACACCGCACGCATTCTCGCAATCCTCGACCGGATCGAACCGGAGGTGCGCGAGCTTCGCTCGATCTA
>JAABRB010000095.1 GCA_011391185.1 Betaproteobacteria bacterium | reverse complement strand
CATGCGACTGTCCTCCTGCGCAGGTTCAATTGCGCAACAGGATAATCGATCGCAGCGAATTTCTCCCCTCCTCTTCGAGGGTGAGGCGGGGTTTCGAAGCACGTGCCTGTGCACGTGCGAGCCGCTGAACGCCCGAAGCCTCCGTGCTTCGGGCCGGGCGGGGTGGACGCGCAGCGGACGGGGTGGTGGCAGCGCGAATCGAAGACCTCAACCACCCCCCGCCCTACGGGCGGACCCCTCCTTGAAAATCGGGCGCTGGCGCGAACCACCCCGTCTGCTTCGCAGCCACCCCTCCTTGAAAAGGAGGCGAAAAAGCAATCCTTCCTAACCCGACGCGCCGGACTCCGCGTCGTCGGATAGCGCGTCGTCGGGCGCGGTTTCGATCAGCTTCTTCGCCTGCCGCTCCGGCAGCACCTCGACGTCCTTCAGCTTGCGCTCCATCTGGCGGGTGCGGGTCTCTGCGGACACGATCGAGTTCGTCACCGCCTGAAGCTGCTGCCGCGTTCTGGCCAGCACCTCGCCGAATTTTCCGAACTCCCCCTTTACGGCACCGAGCAGCGTCCACACCTCGCTCGAGCGCTTTTCGATTGCGAGCGTGCGAAAGCCCATCTGGAGGCTGTTCAGCATTGCGAGCAATGTGGTCGGTCCGGCGATGGACACCCGGTGATCGCGCTGCAGGGCCTCCACCAATCCGGGCCGCCGCAGCACTTCGGCGTAGAGCCCTTCGGTCGGCAAATACAGGAGGCCGAAGTCGGTGGTGTGCGGCGGCGAAATATACTTGTCGCGTATGGTCCGCGCCTCCTCGCGCAGCCGGCTCTCCAGCGCCCTGGCCGCGCTCTCGATCTCGTCGTGGTCGGCGCGCTCCTGCGCTTCCTGCAGGCGCTGGTAGTCCTCCAGCGGAAATTTTGCGTCGACCGGCAACCAGACTGGCGAGCCGTCATCGTCCCGCCCCGGCAGACGGATGGCGAACTCGACGCGCTCGCGGCTGCCGGGAACAGTGGCGACGTTCTGCTCGTACTGCTCCGGCGTCAGCACCTGCTCCAGCAGGCTGCCGAGCTGCACCTCGCCCCAGGTGCCACGCGTCTTCACATTCGTGAGCACCCGTTTCAGGTCGCCCACCCCGACTGCCAGCGACTGCATCTCGCCCAGGCCCTTGTGCACCTGTTCGAGACGATCGCTTACCAGCTTGAACGACTCGCCCAGACGCTGTTCCAGCGTGGCGTGCAGCTTCTCGTCGACGGTGACGCGTATCTGCTCGAGCTTCTGCGCATTGTCCTGCTGGATTTTCTCCAGGCGGCCGTCGATCGTCTCGCGCAGCTCCTTCAGCCGCGCCTCGCTCGATTGGCTCACGCTGGCGAGCTGCTGGTTGAGGGCTTCGCCGAAACGCCGCAGCGAGTTCGCGGTCTCCTCCCGACCCTGGCGTGCGTCCTGCTGGGCGAGGCGCAGCTTGTCGTCGACCGTGGTCCGCACACCCTCGAGCTTCGCTTCGTTCGCCTTGGTGAGTGACGCGAGGCTCTGCCCGAAACCGTCGATCTGACCCGTCTGGACGGTGGCGATCTGCGTCAGCTGGTCCCGCACGGAGTGTCCGAATCGCTCCATTGCATCGCCGAGCTCGGCGCGCCCCGCGCGAGCCGCCTCGGCGGTCTCCTGCCTGGCGCGTCCGAGCTCGTCTCGGAGATCCCGCTCCTGCCGGTCACCCATCTGGCCGATCGCCTCCAGCCGCGCACGCAGGTCCGCACTGCCCCGCAACTGGCGCCCGATGATGACGATCTGGAGCACCAGCACCAGGAGCAGGACAATGCCGAGGGTCGCCGCAATCAGGTAGGTCTCGTTCATTGCCGGGCAGTATAGCGACTGAGTGGCTCATCAAGCGAGCTTCGGGACCCTTCACGCTAGGGATGCTGCGGCTAGAATTGCACGGTGAAAGGAATTGCAGGATGACGAAACACTGGTCGGGCTACCCGGTGCCGGCGATGCGCGTCGAAACGCATTTCGGCCGGCAGATGCGCTGCTTCGCGGACCGGCCGGCAAACGTGAACGCCCTCCTTGCCGGTTCGGTGGCGGCGTTTCCGGAGCACGAGGCGGTGGCCGCGCTCGGGCGGCGCGTGCGGTATGCCGATCTCGATCGGCTGGTCGCGCGCGTCGCGACAAATCTGGCGCAGCGAGGTATACAACGACACGATCGCGTCGCAATCCTGTGCCGAAACGACCTGGAATTCGTACTCGCGACGCTCGCAACACTTCGGCTCGGCGGCATCGCCGTGCCGGTCAACACGCGCGAACAGCGTGGCGAGCTCACTTATATACTCGATCAGTGCCGCGCGAAAGCGGTCGTTTTCGATGCGGAGCTGGCCGAGCGGCTCCCCGGGCCGGCCGAGACACCGGCGCTTGCACTGCGTTTCGCTGCCGGGGGAGAAACGCCGGGCGCGGACAGGTTCGAATCGCTGCTCGATCCCGCCACAGCGGACGTCGCGATCGCCGATGTCGGCGAGGAAGACACCGCCGTCATCCTCTACACCTCGGGAACGACGGGACGTCCCAAGGGCGCCATGCTCACGCACCTGAATTTCGTCCACACCGCGCTGCACTACCGCGCTTGCATGCGACTGACCGACCGGGACCGTTCACTGCTCGCGGTACCGGCGAGCCACGTCACCGGCCTCGCGGCGATCCTGTTCACGATGCTCGGGGCGGGCGGTTGCGTGATCACGATGCGCGAGTTCAATGCAAGCGCCTTCCTGGCGCTTGCCGGGCGCGAGCGCATGTCGCATACCCTGGTCGTGCCGGCGATCTACACGCTCCTGCTGCGCGATCCCGACTTCGACGACTACGATCTTTCGGCATGGCGGGTCGGCGGTTTCGGCGGTGCGCCGATGCCGGAAGGCACGCTGCGCGGGCTCGCCGCGAAGCTGCCGAACCTCGCGCTCGTCAATGCCTATGGGGCCACCGAGACCACGTCCCCGGCAACGATGATGCCGTCCGATCTGCAGGCTGCGCACCTCGACAGCGTCGGCGTGATTGTCCCCTGCGGCGATCTGCGAGTCGTGGACGAAAACGGCCAGGACGTTCCCCGGGGCAAAGTCGGCGAGCTGTGGATCGCGGGCCCGATGGTCGTGCCTGGTTACTGGGAAAACCCTGCGGCCAGCGCGAGCGAATTCGCGGATGGATACTGGAAATCGGGGGACATCGGCTCGCTGGATTCGGACGGCTTTGTGCGCCTCTTCGACCGCAAGAAGGACCTCGTGAATCGCGGTGGCTACAAGGTGTACAGCGCCGAAGTCGAGAGCGCGCTCTCCATGCACCCGGCGGTTGCCGAGGCGGCGCTCATCGCCCGCCCCGATCCGGTGCTCGGGGAGAAATCGCACGCCTTCGTCGTGCTCCATGACGGGAGCTGCACGGCCGCGATACTGCGCAAGCACTGCGCCGCGCACCTCGCCGACTATAAAGTGCCGGATTTTTTCACCCTGCTCGACGCCCCACTGCCGCGCAACGCGAACGGCAAGGTCCTGAAGCGGGCGCTCCGCGAAAAGGCGGATTGACGATCCGGGGCCATTGATGCCTTTCGCCTACTACGATCGCCTCTCCGCCGCGCGGAAGAAGACCTACCGCCGCAGCGACGAGATTCAAGTCGTCCGGCTTCCGGCGCCCGACGCGCTGGCGCCGCTCGTCGCGCGCGTCGAGCACTGGCTCGCCCGCGAGAACCGCGACGAGCTCGAGCTCGCGTGCCAGCGGCTGGCGAACGGCGTTTTCGACCAGCTGAAAGTGCGCCGGGTGCGGATGAAAGTGCTCACCGTGCGTCCGCGCGAAGACTGGGGCGAGCTTCACGGCCTCTACGACGGCACCGACGGCCGCACACCGGAGATCTCGCTGTGGATGCGCACCGCGCACCACAATCGGCCAGTCGCGTTCCGCACGTTCCTGCGAACGCTCCTGCACGAGGCCTGCCATCACCTCGACTACGAGCTGTTCAAACTTGCGGAAACGTTTCACACTGAGGGGTTCTACAAACGAGAGTCGAGCCTGACCAATCAGCTCGCCGGACCGCCTGCCCGCCGCACAACCGCATCTTGACGCGTTTCACTTTTTCCGAGGAGCCGACCCATGCCATCGGACCCCGCCAGTCATTTGCTCCCGGTCGACGCGCTAGAGATCCAGGTGCTCGTCGACAACGTCACCGACAGCCTCTCGACGGTCCCCGCCGGAGTCGTCAACGAGAACACGATTCTGGTGCAGCACGGCTTGACGCTGATGAGTGGCGAGGCCAAGTGCTGCGCACACCATGGCCTCTCGCTGGTCGTTACCGCGCGCATCGGTAGCGACCGCCAGGTGTTGCTTTTCGACGCAGGACCCGAGGCTTATACGGTGACGCGCAACGGCGCGCTGCTCGGGGTGCCGTTCGGTGCAGTCGGCGCGGTGGCGCTGTCGCACGGCCATTGGGATCACGCTGGCGGCCTTGCCGAAGCCGTGCGTCTGGTCGTCGCGAACAACGGCGGCAGGGCGGTCCCCTGTCATGTCAATCCGGGAATGTTCGTGTCACGCGCCAACACGCGACCCGATGGGAGCTACCAGCCCTATAAGGACATCCCGAGTCCGCGCGAGCTTTCTGATAGCGGTGCGGAAGTCGTGAACACGCCCGACGCCCGCCCGTTGCTGGAGAATACGTTTTATCTGAGCGGAGAGATTCCGCGCGTCACCCCCTACGAGCGGGGTTTTCCCGGACATTTCAAACGCTCGGCCGACGGACAATCATGGGAACCGGACCCTTGGCTCATGGACGAGCGCTACATCGCGGCTCACGTCAGGGGAAAGGGCATTGTCGTGCTCACCGCGTGCTCCCATGCCGGCGTGATCAACGTCCTCAGGAACGCGCGCGACGTCTTCGGCGATGTGCCCCTCCATACGGTAATGGGAGGCTTTCATCTGTCGGGGCCCACCGTCGAGCCCGTCATTGCCGACACGGTGCGAGACCTCGGGGCGTTCGGGCTCAAGCGCATCGCACCGGCGCATTGCACCGGCTGGCGCGCGGTGCATGCATTGGCCCAGGTCTTTCCGGAAGACATCCTGGTGCCGTCGGCAGTCGGACGAAAATACCTGATCTGATCTGAGCCGCCCGAACGCCGCGCGGGACGAGCGGGGGCTATCCAGCCGCGACGGCGCGCGCCGGTTGCCCGGTCTGACGCCGCCTCCGCAGAAACCGCGCCAATGCGACCCCGGTATATGAGCCCCGTTTCATGGCCGCGATCTCTTCGGGAGTGCCCTGCGCGACGATCTTTCCGCCCGCGTCGCCGCCTTCCGGTCCGAGATCGATCACCCAGTCCGCTTCCGCGATCACGTCCATATCGTGCTCGATGATCACGACGTTGTTGCCGGCATCCACCAGACGGTGCAGCACACGGATCAGCTTTTCCACATCGGCCATGTGCAGGCCGATCGTGGGTTCGTCGAGCACAAAGAGCGTCGTGCCTTTCGCGCCGATCTCGACCTCGACGCCTTTCCTCCGAATGCGCACCGGCCCCGCAGGCCTGAATTTCGCCAGCTCGGTGACCAGCTTGATACGCTGCGCCTCGCCCCCGGAGAGCGTCGGGCTCGCCTGGCCGAGCGTGAGATAACCCAGACCGACGTCCTGCAGCAGTTGCAATGCATGGTGAATCGCGGGATGCGCGGCGAAGTATTCGACCGCCGCGTCGACGCTCATCGCGAGCACTTCCGCGATCGTCTTCTCGCGATAGCGGACGGCGAGCGTCTCGTCATTGAATCGCCGCCCACTGCAGACATCGCACCGCACCTTGACGTCCGGCAGGAAGCTCATTTCCACCGTCTTCACGCCCTGCCCCTCGCAGGCCGGACAGCGTCCGCCCGTGACGTTGAAGGAGAACCGGCCGGGGTTGTACCCGCGCAAACGTGCATCCGGCGTGCCGGCGAACAGCTTCCGGATGTCGTCCCAGAAGCCGACATACGTCGCCGGACACGAGCGCGGCGTCTTGCCGATCGGCGTCTGGTCCACCTCGAGCACTCGCGTGATTGGTTCGGCACCCCGGACTTCACGGCAGCCGCGCAGCGCGGCCTTGCCGCGCTTCGCCGCAACCAGCGCGCGCAGATTGTCGTGCAGGACGTCGCGCACCAGCGTGCTCTTGCCGCTGCCGGAGATCCCGGTCACGCATACGAGCCGCCCGAGCGGAAACTGGACGCGCAGATTCTTGAGGTTGTGCAGCTTCGCCTCGATCAGCTCGATCGCGGCGGTCCGTGCCTTGCCATTCCCCGTCAGGATGACCGGGCGGCGACTGCCGAGCACCGGATGCGCGAGGGGCCGCGATAGTGCGCGTCCGGTGAGGGAATCGGCGGCGCCCATCACGTCCTCGAGCGAACCCGCGGCGACCACACGGCCCCCGTTAACGCCCGCCCCGGGCCCGAGATCGATCAGATGCTCGGCGCGGCGGATGGTCTCCTCGTCGTGCTCGACCACCACCACGGTATTGCCCTTGTCACGCAGCTGCGTCAGCGTGGCGAGCAGTCGCTGATTGTCGTGCGGATGCAGCCCGATGGTGGGCTCGTCGAGGATGTAGCACACGCCGCGCAGATTGGAGCCGAGTTGCGCGGCGAGCCGGATGCGCTGCGCCTCGCCCCCGGACAGCGTCGGCGCAGCGCGGTCCAGCGAGAGATACGCGAGGCCGACCTGGGTCAGAAACGCGAGGCGCGCATCGATCTCCGCCACGATATCGCGTGCGATCTCGGCGTCGCGCCCCGCCAGCCGCAGTGTCCGCAAGTATTCCTGTGCCGCCACGACCGACAGTTGCGTCAGCTCCGCGATGTTTCGGCTGCGAAACCGGACGGCGCGCGCCGTGGCATTCAGCCGGGTTCCCGCGCACGCCGGGCAGGCGATCGCCTCGCCTTCCCACCATTCATTCCACCAGATCTCCTCGCCGGTCTGGTCCGCATCGAATCCCGCCAGCTTGACGCCCGTGCCGTAGCAGCTCTCGCACCAGCCGTGCTTCGAGTTATACGAGAAGAGGCGTGGATCGGGCTCCGGGAAGCTGCGGCTGCAACGCGGACACGCGCGCTTGATGGAGAAAATCGACTCGCCGTTCTTCGGCGCCCCGGTCCTGGCCTTGCCCGCTCCTGCCTTGCCTGCGGTCTTCGCGCGACCCGCTTTGCTTACGACTTTCGCGGCTGCCCTGCCGGACCGCGCGCGATCCGCCGCAATGATCACACTACCCTTGCCGTAGGCGAGCCCCTCGTTCATCAGCAGGCGCAGTTCGCGCTCGCTGCGCGCACCGACTTCGATCGACCCCACCGGCAGCTCGATGTCGTGTTCCTTGTAGCGCGCGAGCCGCGGCCAGTTGTCCGTCGGGGTGTCCTCGCCGTCCACCCGCAGCAGCGCGTAGCCCTTGCCGGCCGCCCATTTCGCGAGGTCCGTGTAATAACCCTTGCGCGCAACCACCAATGGGGCGAGGACGTCCACGCGCCGGCCGCGGTGGTCGCGAAGGATTTTCGCCACGATCGATTCGGGCGTCTGGGGCTCGATCGGAATCGCGCAGTCCGGGCAATGCTGCACGCCCAGCTTGACGAACAGCAGCCGTAGAAAGTGGTAGATCTCGGTAACGGTGGCCACGGTGCTCTTGCGCCCGCCGCGGCTGGTGCGCTGCTCGATTGCGACCGTCGGGGGAATGCCGTAGATCGCGTCGACTTCGGGACGTGAGGCCGGCTGAACGAACTGGCGCGCATAGGCGTTGAGCGATTCGAGATAGCGCCGCTGCCCCTCGGCAAAGAGAATGTCGAAGGCCACCGTGCTCTTCCCGCTGCCCGACACCCCCGTGATGACGGTGAAGCGATCGCGCGGAATGTGGACGTCGATGTTCTTGAGGTTGTGCTCGCGCGCATTGTGGATCCGGATGGTTCGCGGCGCGCCATACAACCACCCCGGCTGCTTCGCATCCACCCCTCCTTGAAAAGGAGGGGATAGAACTTCTTTCTGCTCCTCTCCGAGGAGGGGTGCCGCCGCAGGCGGCGGGGTGGTGGCGGCAATCGATGAACCACCCTGTCGGGCTTCGCCCGACATCCCTCCTTGAAAAGGAGGGGATAGCTCTTCTTTCCCCTCCTCTTCGAGGAGGGGTGCCGCCGCAGGCGGCGGGGTGGTGGCGGCAATTGATGAACCACCCCGTCGGGCTTCGCCCGACACCCCTCCTTGAAAAGGAGGGGAAAAACCCTTACCCAACGCGGCTTCGTACTCGCGGAGCGCGGCGCCCGTGTGACTGTGCGCATGGCGCGCCACTTGCTCCGGAGTGCCGACGCACACGACTTCGCCGCCGCCATCACCGCCTTCCGGACCGAGATCGATCACCCAGTCCGCGGCGCGAATCACGTCGAGATTGTGCTCGATCACGATGAGTGAATGTCCCGCCTTCAGCAGCCTGCGAAACGCCTGCAACAGCTTCGCGACGTCGTCGAAGTGCAGACCGGTGGTCGGTTCGTCGAAAAGAAAGAGTGTTCCGATCCCACCGTTGCCGCCCGCCGCCAGATTGCCGGCGAGCTTGAGGCGTTGTGCCTCGCCGCCCGATAGCGTCGGAACCGGCTGGCCGAGCTTCAGGTAGCCCAATCCGACCGCCTGCAGCGGTTCCATGCTGCGCAGCACGTCCGGATGCCCGGCGAAGAACGCCACGGCATCGTCGACCGTCATCTCGAGCACGTCGGCGATCGATTTCGGCTGCACGCCCCGGCCCGCCCCGTCGGGCCGCCATTTCACCTCGAGCACCTCGGCCCGATAGCGCCGGCCGTCGCAATCGGGACAGCGGAGATAGACGTCGGACAGAAACTGCATTTCGACGCGCTCGAAGCCGTTCCCGCCGCACGTCGCGCAGCGTCCGTTGCCGGTGTTGAAACTGAACGTTCCCGCGGTGTAGCCGCGTTCCCTGGCAAGCGGCTCGGCCATGAAGAGACCGCGGATCGCATCCAGTGCGCCCACGTAGCTTGCCGGATTCGAGCGCGTGGTCTTGCCGATCGGTGACTGGTCGATCAGGACGACTTTCTCGATGTGCTCGTGCCCCTTGATCGACCGATGCCGGCCGGGAACGTCGACCGGCTTGCCCTTCAGTTTTGCAAGTCCACGGTAGAGCACTTCCTCGATCAGCGTCGATTTTCCCGATCCGGACACGCCGGTGACGCAGACAAAATGGCTGAGCGGGACGCGGACATCGATGCCCTTGAGATTGTGCGCGGCCGCACCGAGGAGCTCGAGCCAGGCTTTCACCGCGATGCCGTGGCTGCCGGCGGTGCGCGCCCGATCGGAGACAGTCTTCTCCCCGCGCAGATACTTCGCGGTCAGCGTATTGCCGTCGCGAACCAGCTCGTCGGGCGACCCGAAGAAAACGACTTCCCCGCCCCGCTCGCCCGGCCCGGGCCCGAGATCGAGGATCCGGTCCGCCGCAAGCATGATCTGCGGATCATGCTCGACCACCAGCAGCGAGTTACCGGCGTCGCGGAGTCGCTCGAGAACGCCCACGATCCGGCGAACGTCGCGTGGATGGAGGCCGATGGAGGGTTCGTCGAGCACGAACAGCGTATTCACCAGGGAGGTGCCGAGGGCGGTGGTGAGGTTGATGCGCTGGACTTCGCCGCCGGAGAGCGTCCGCGACTGGCGGTCGAGCGTGAGATACCCGAGCCCCACTTCCACCAGATAGCGCAATCGCGTGCGGATCTCGCCGACCAGCAGGTCCGTGGCTTCGTCGAGCGGCGCCGGGAGCCGCACGTGCTCGAAAAACTCGCAGCATCGCCCAATCGACAGCAGCATCACGTCATGCAGCGTCAGGCCCGGCAGGGCGGCGAACGTCTCGTCCGAACAATCCGTGCCGACGGGCCGGAAGCGCACGCCGCCCGGCATCGCGCGGTCGGCGCAAGCATGCGACCCCAGGCGGTAGAGCAATCCCTCCGTCCGCAGTCGCGCGCCGCCGCAGGCGCCGCAACTGTTGTAGGCACGGTACCTGGAGAGCAGCACCCGGATGTGCATCCTGTAGCTCTTGGTCTCGAGCCAGTCGAAGAAGCGCCGTGCCCCGTACCAGACCTTCTTCGTCCAGGGGCCCTCGCCCTCGATCACCCAGTTCCGCTGCGCGTCCGTCAGCTCGCGCCACGGCACGTCGACCGGGATGTCGCGCTTGCGGGCGAACTTCATCATGTCGTCCTGGCATTCCCGGTAGCTCTGGGTCTGCCAGGGCCGCATCGCGCCGTCGGCGAGTGTCTTGCCCTCGTCGGGGATCACGAGCCCGTAGTCGATTCCCATGGTTCGTCCAAATCCGCGACACGCCTCGCACGCG
>JAABRB010000094.1 GCA_011391185.1 Betaproteobacteria bacterium | reverse complement strand
GCAGGTCGATCGGTTCATGATGAAGGTGCTCGTCGGTTATCCGAGCGAGGACGAGGAGTTCGTGATCGTCGAGCGCGTCACCGGTGTCGAAGCGGCGGTCTCGGCCGTGGCCACGCCCAAGGATCTGGCCGCGATCCAGCGCGAGTGCCGCAAGGGGTACGTCGATCCGGCGCTCATTCGCTATGCGGTGCGGCTCACAGCCGCAACGCGCGACCCCGAGCAGTACGGCATCGCCGACATGTCGCGCTACATCACGTTCGGCGCGAGCCCGCGCGCCTCCATCAACCTCATCGAAGGCGGGCGCGCGCTGGCCTATCTGCGTGGACGCGACTATGTCCTGCCCGAGGACGTGATCGACCTGGTTCCCGACGTGCTGCGGCACCGGTTGGTGCTTTCGTACGAGGCGCTCGCCGACGGACAATCGCCTGATCAGCTGGTCCACCGCATCCTGCAGCACATGCCGGCGCCCGAGAAACCGCTGGAGACCCATGTCCGCGTCGCCGCCCACGGCTGAGAACATCCTGCGGCGACTGGAGTGGACGGTCATCCGCCGTCTGGACGGTCTGCTGCAGGGCGATTACCGGACCCTGTTTCGCGGATTCGGGCTGGATCTCGCCGATCTGCGCGAGTACCAGTACAACGACGACGTCCGGCACATCGACTGGAACGTCACGGCCCGCATGCAGACGCCGTACGTCCGGGAATACAACGAGGATCGCGAAGTCACCGCCTGGTTCCTGCTCGATCTGAGCCCGTCCGTCGATTTCGGGTCGGAACAGGTGAAGAAGCAGGCCGTGTCGGCCGAGTTCGTAACGGTGCTCGCGCGGCTCCTGACGCGCCACGGCAATCGCGTCGGCGCCCTGCTCTATGGCAGCGACGTCGATACGGTCATCCCGGCCAAGGGCGGGCGACGTCACGTGCTGCACATCCTGCACCGGATGCTCGCCCGGCCCGCGCCAAAAGCCTCGGCCGGCACGAAGCTGGATGACCTGCTGAAAACCGCGTTGCAGGTCATTCCGCGGCGGTCGCTCGTCTTCATCGTGTCGGATTTCATCAGTACGCCCGGCTGGGGCGAGCCGCTCGGGCGCCTCGCGCAGCGCCACGAGATCGTCGCCGTGCGGCTCTATGACCCGCTCGAGATGGAGCTGCCCGACCTGGGTCTGCTCGTCATCCAGGATTCCGAGACCGGCGAGCAGGTCTTCGTCGACACCCACGACCGCAAGTTCAGGAAGCGCTTTGCCGCGGTGGCCGAGCGGCGCGAGAAGGAACTCCGGTCCGCGTTCCGGCAGGCGGGCGTGGACGCACTCGAGCTCTCGACGGGGGGTGATCTCGCAGACGCCATCCTGCGCTTTGCGGATCTGCGCAAGCGTCGCAGCCAGCTTGCGTCGGGAGGTGCTTTCCTGACGCACCTCGGAGCGACCCAATGAAATTCATCTGGCCGGAGCTGCTCTGGCTGCTGGTCGTCGTGCCGGTCATGGTGGCGATTTACATCTCCCTCCTGCGCCGGAAAAAGAAATCCGCCGCCCGGTACGCCAGTCTGAGCATGATCAAGGAGGCGATGGGCGCAGGACAGCACTTCCGGCGTCACGTCCCGCCGCTCCTTTTCCTGATCGCGCTCACCGGCATGCTGGTTGCGGTCGCGCGCCCGACGGCGATCATCACCATGCCCTCTCAGCACGAGACGATCATCCTGGCGATCGACGTGTCGGGCAGCATGCGCGCCACCGACGTCGAACCGAATCGCCTCGTGGCGGCACAAGCCGCTGCGCGCAGCTTTGTCGCCGAACAGCCGCGCCATACGCGCATCGGCGTCGTATCATTCGCCGCGACCGCCTCGGTGGTGCAGTCACCGACCCAGAATCGCGACGACATCATCGGGGCGATCGACCGGTTCCAGTTACAGCGCGGCACCGCCGTCGGCAGTGGCGTACTCGTGTCCCTCAAGACGATCTTCCCGGACGTCGAGTTCAACCTCCGGTCCGCGAATCCGCGCCCGGAAGCCGAACGTGATCAGCGGCGCGGAAGGCCGATCGCCAAGCCAAGCGAGCCGGCGAAAGTGCCGTTCAAACCGGTGCCCCCCGGATCGTACAATTCCGCTGCAATCATCCTGCTCAGCGACGGACGCACGACGACGGGACCCGATCCCGTCGAAGCGGCCCGCATCGCGGCCGAGCGCGGCGTCCGCGTCTTCACCGTGGGCATCGGCACGCCGGAAGGCGAGATCATCGGCTTCGAGGGCTGGTCGATGCGCGTGCGCCTCGATGAGGACACCATGAAGGAAATCGCGAACGTGACCCGCGGCGAGTATTTCTATGCCGGCACCGCGACGGACCTGAAGAAAGTCTACGAGAGCCTGAACAGCCGGATCGTCTTCGAGGCGAAAGAGACCGAGATCACCGCGCTCTTCTCGGCCGCGGCACTCGTCACGGCACTCCTCTCGGCGCTGCTCTCGCTGCTCTGGTTCAATCGCATCCTGTGACGGCACGCGCGCCGCGCACTGACGCGTTTGCGCTTCATCCCCTCCTCGGAGAGGAGGGGAAAAAGACCTAAATCATCCCCTCCTTTTCAAGGAGGGGTGCCGGCGGAGCCGGCGGGGTGGTTGCGGCTTCGGTCGGAGCAAGAAACCACCCCGGCTGCTTCGCAGCCACCTCTCCTCGGAGAGCAGGGGAAGGTCCGATGGATCTACGCCTTGGGCGCGACCGAGACCCCGCCCACGCCGAAGCGCTCGATGACCTGCGCGACGAGCCCGGATGCCTTGATGTCCTCGGCAAACTCGCGCAGGTACTGCGCGCCCTGATCACGGCCTTTCGGGGTGCCGATCGCCTGCTGGATCGCGGTGAAGCGTCCATCGAGGACGCGTGATCCGGGTAGCGTCTTGGCGTCCGCAATGAGCCGCGGCTTGAGCCCCGACAGGACGTCGAGCTTCTCTTCGACGAACAGCTTGTACGAGCCGTCGATGCCCTGCGCACGCACCAGCGCGGCATGCTTGAGCGTGCGGGTGAGATAGAGGTCGTAGGCGCTATTCACGGCCGTCGCGACGCGCACGCCCTGCCGATCGACGTCGTCGATCGTCCGGATCGGCGATCCCGCGGGCACCAGGTAGGACGCTTCGATCTCCAGGTACGCGGCCGTGAAGGCGATCTCGTTTGCGCGTGCCGGCTCCACCGCGAGGAATGCGACGTCCCACTCGCCCTTCCGCACGGCCTCGGCCAGCTTTCCCGCCGCGTCGTAACGGATAAACGATACCGGCACGCCTGCGCGTCGCGCGAGCTCCCTGGCAAGATCCGGCGCGATGCCGCGCGGCTCGCCGTCCGGACCGTCCTTGCCGACCAGCAGAAAGTTTCCGTAGTTGAGACCGACGCGCAGGGTGCCAGAAGGGGCAAGATCGGCGCGCGCGGCTGCGGGCATCTTGGGGGTCATGACTGGGCTCCTTGCGTTGACGGGAAAGGCGCAGGGCGCACTGCACGCAATGGGCAGCAGTTTAAGGCGAGCGCGCGATCGTTGCCCGGCGCTTGAGCCGCGTGCAATCTATCGTGCACCGACGCGCGGTGCGTCGGCCGGCAGGGTCCAGCCCCCTCCGAGCGCCCGGTAGGTGCTCACGGCGGCCTGCAGGCGTGCGCGCAGCGCCTGCGCGAGCTGATCCTGCGCCTGGAACAGCGTGCGCTGTGCGTCGAGCACCACCAGCAGGTCTTCGGCGCCGGCGCGATAGCGGACTTCGGCGAGCCGGAGCGCTTCGCGTGCTTCCGTCCGGACCTCGCGTTGCAGCACCTCCTGCTGCGCGTTGCGGCTGGTCGCGACCAGCGCGTTTTCGACGTCGGCAAACGCGGCGAGGATCGCACTGCGGTACGTCTCGACGAGCTCACGCTCGCGGGCCGCGGCACCGTCGACCTCTGCGCCACGTCGCGCGCCGTCGAAGATCGGCTGGGCCAGCGCCGCCGCAGCCGTGACGATCGTCGCAGGATTTCCGAACGCGAAGAGCGCACCGCTCGCGAGCCCGACCGAGCCCGACAGCGTGATCGCCGGCAGCAGCGCCGCCCGCGCGACGGCAAGATTCGCGTTCGCTGCCAGCAACTGCGCCTCGGCCGCCGCGATGTCCGGTCGCCGGACCAGCAGATCGACCGGCAGGCCCGGCGCGATCTCGGGGATCTCAAGCGCGACGACCGAACGCCCTGCCGCGTCGAATCCGGCAGGCGTACGCCCAACCAGGATCGCCAGTGCGGACAACGTCTGCCGCTCCTGCAGCTCGAGTGGCGGAATCGCGGCGCGCTGCGACACGGTGGCCGCGCGCTGACGCACCAGATCGAGCGGCGTTGCCGCACCGTTGCGCACCCGCGATTCGACGACGGCCAGGACCCGCTCGGCCGTCGCGACGTTCTCGCGAGCGAGCGCGAGCCGGTCGCGCAGGGAGAGGAGATCGAAGTACGCCGTCGCCACCCCTGAAACGAGCGTGAGACGCGCGGTTTCGAGGTCGTAACGGGACGCGAGCAGGGACGATTCGGCGGCGCGCTTGCCGCTCGCCAGGCGGCCCCAGAGGTCGATCTCGTAGCTCGCGCTGATCACGCCGTTGGTCGTATCGACGTTGATGGCGGGTCCCTGGTCGGAATGCGTATCCCGCCGAACGCTCACGACTCCGAGGTCCAGCGTCGGAAACAGCGACGCACCCGCCACGCGAACGCGGGCCTCCGCCTGCCTGACGCGCTCGCTTGCCGCCGCGAGATTCGGGCTGCCGGCAAGCGCGGCAGCGATCAGATCGGCGAGTTCCGCGGAATTGAACGCGCGCCACCAATCGAGCGGAATGGCCGCTTGCACCGCCTTCGGTGCCTCACGCCAGTGTTCGGGAACGTCGACGGCCGGCTGCGGTGGCGGGCTCGGCGTGGCGCAGCCAGCGAGTACGACCAGCAGCACGGCTTTCACCAGGACGCGTGCCCTCAGGAATCCAGAAAGGCACGCCATGACCAGGCTCACTCCGCCGCGAGCGCGGCGACCGGATCGAGGCGCGCAGCCTTGCGCGCCGGCATGAAGCCGAAGACCAGTCCGGTCAAGAAGGCGCAGCCGAATGCGATTGCGACCGGGGCCGCCGCGTACTCGATCGGTCGGCCGAACCATCCGATCAGCGCCGCCGCGCCGAGCCCGACGCCGACGCCGATCAGGCCGCCGAGCCCGGAGACAATCAACGCCTCGCCGAGAAACTGCTGCAGGATGTCGCGCATCCGCGCACCGGTGGCCATGCGGATGCCGATCTCGCGGGTGCGCTCGGTGACGCTCACCAGCATGATGTTCATGACGCCGATGCCGCCGACCAGCAGCGAGATCGCGGCAATCGATCCGAGCAGCACCGTCAACGTGTTCTGGGTCTCGGCCGCAGTCTGGATGATCGATGCCATGTTCCGGATCTGAAAATCCGTCGCGCGATGACGCTCCGCGACCAAGGCGTTGATCGCTTCCTGCGTCGCGTCGATGCGCGCCACGTCCTCGACCGCGACCGTGATGTTGCGCAGGTGCCGTTGGCCGAGGAGACGCAGCGCGCCGGTGCTGAGCGGCACGACGAGCGTATCGTCCTGGTCCGCGCCCCACGGCGTCGCACCGCGCGCGTCCAGCACGCCGATGACCTGGAACAGCACATTGTTGATCAGCACATACTGCCCGATCGGATCGACCCCGGCCGGAAACAGATTGGCGACCACCGTCTGGCCGAGCACCACCACGGCCGCGTGGCTGCGCGAGTCGGCATCGGAAAAGAAGGTTCCCCGTGCCATGGGCCAGGCGCGCGCGTACGGATAGGCGGCGCTCGTCGCCATGACCTGGCTCTGGTAGTCGGCGTTGCCGAAGCGGATGGTGGCGCCCCCGGTCATTTCGGGGACGGCCGCAAGCACGTTGGGCAGCTCCGCGATCGCCTCCGCGTCCCCCGGTACCAGGGTCGCGATGCTCCCCCCTTGCCCGCGCTGGTTGGGCGCTCCGGGACGAACGAGCAGCAGGTTGCTGCCCAGGCTGCTGATACGATCCATGACCGTGCGCTTCGCGCCGTCACCGACGGCGAGCATCACGATGACCGAGGCGACACCGATCACGATCCCGAGCAGCGTCAGCGAGGTGCGGAACAGATTGACGCGCAACGCGCGCGCCGCGGTGCGGGCCGCTTCCACGGCGTCGTTCATGAGCGCACGCCCTTCCCGGACGCGCTCCGCGCCAGGGCGATGCAGGAGTGCGCCAGCCGGCGTCCCGGGCCCATCGTCACGAACGACCCGGCCGTCCTTGAGCTCGATGATGCGCTGCGCCCGCGCCGCGACCTCCGGCGCATGAGTGATGACAATGACGGTGTGTCCCCGCGCCGCGAGTTCCCGCAGCAGGGTGAGAACGTCCTCGCCGCTCTTGCTGTCGAGCGCGCCGGTGGGCTCGTCGGCAAGGATGATGTCGCCGCCGTTCATCAGCGCGCGCGCGACCGATACGCGCTGCTGTTGTCCCCCCGAAAGCTGGTTCGGCCGGTGATCGAGCCGGTCGCCGAGGCCGAGCGACGCGAGCAGTTCCGAGGCGCGCGCATGGCGCGTCCCGGCGCTGATACCCGCGTACATCGCCGGCACTTCCACATTCTCGATTGCGGTCGAGGTGGCGATCAGGTTGTAGCTCTGAAATATGAATCCGAACGCTTCGCGCCGCAGTCTCGCAAGCGCGTCGCGATCGAGTTGCGACACGTCTCCGCCCATGAAGCGATAGGTGCCGGTCGAGGGTCGGTCGAGACAACCGAGGACGTTCATGAGCGTCGTCTTTCCGGATCCCGACGCGCCCATGATCGCCACGAACTCGCCCGGATAGATCGCGAGCGAGATTCCGTGCAGCGCGTGCACCGCGAGCTCGCCACGCCGGTAGGTCCGGGTCACGTCCTGCAGCTCGATCAGTGGCGTTGCCCGGTCGGGCGCAAGCGCGGCGATGGCGGGTTCGCGCTTCACAGCCGCGGCGTCCTCGGCATGCGGCCGGTGGGAACCTTGCGGTCGCCGCTGTTCAATCCGACGACCACGCGCTCGCCGGGAGCCAGCCCGGAGACGATTGCCGCTGACACCCGGTTCACCGCGCCGACCTCGACTTTCCGCTCTTCCAGCCCGCCCTGCTCGGCAAGCACGCGCACGAGCGCCTGCTTGCCGGAAAATCGCACGCGCGGATCGAGGGCGACGCGGGGTGCTTTCGCTGCGCCGCCGCGCGCAGCGCGGCCACGCTCGCCTGTCACCGGAAGCGCCTCGAGCGCCGTGACCGGGACCAGGATCGCGTCCTTGGCGGAAGCCAGCACGAAAAACACCTGGGCGGTCATCTGGGTCATCAGATCGCCGGCCGGGTTGGGGACGTCAAACAACGCGTCGTAGAGCACGACGTTATTCACGATCTGTGGCGTGGGGTTGATCTGCCGCAGCTTGCTGTAGTAACGCCGGCCCTCGCCGCCGAGCGTCGTGAAGTACACGTCCATCCCGACGCGCAGCCTCGCAACGTCCGCTTCCGAGACTTGCGTCTGGACGGTCATCGTCGAAAGATCGGCGATGCGCAGGATGATCGGCGCCTGCTGGTTCGCGTTCAGCGTCTGCCCCTGCTTCGCGGATTGCGAGACGACGGTGCCCGCGATCGGCGCATAGATCCGGGTGTAACCGAGGTTCGCCTCGTTGCCGCGCAGTTGCGACTCGACCTGCTGGGTCTGGGCCCGCAGCGCCGCAATCTGCGCGGTGGCCGACTGCAGGGAGGCGGATGCCGTCTGCATTGCTTCGTCGCTGGTCGCGCCCTCGCGCATGAGATTCTGCTGCCGCTCGAACTGCTGCGCGGCGAGCACGCGCTGCGCCTCGCGATCATCGAGCTGCGCACGCAGGTTCGCGAGCTGAGCCCGGTCCGCGTCCACGCGTGACTTGAACACCGTGGGGTCGATTTCGGCCAGCAGGTCACCCTGCTTCACGACCGCGCCCACCTCGCCGTACAGCTTTCGGATCTGGCCTGAGACCTGCGTGCCCACGTCCACGAAATCGCGTGGCTGCAGCGTACCGGTCGCGGTGACGACGTCCTCCAGATCTCCGCGCTGTGCCGACGCCGTGGCGTATTGCGCGGCCGGGTCGGCGGGCGCAAACCATGCCGACCACGCCGCGTAGCCGCCTGCAGCCGCCAGCGCCAATGCAAACACCAGCAGCGCCCATCGACCAAGTCGCTGCCGCGCTGGCCGGGCCGCCGCCGGGGTCGCCTGCCCGGCGGTTTTCTCGGATTGGATTTCGGTCAGCATGATCCGCAGTGTGCCCCTATGACCGCGATCGTCGCAGAACGATCACCGCCGCGGTGTAAAAAAGTGCAACAAGGGGCTGAACGCGAGAGCGGCGCGGGCTACAGCCGACGCTGCCTGGCCTGCCAGTGCTTTTCGAGGTTGTGGGTCAGCTGCTCGCTCAGGTGGCAGAACGCCTGCTCGCGGGCGTACACGGCCATGTATTCGCGCAGGCGGTCAAGCGGCTCCGTCTGCACGCGCATCGCCTTGCGGTTGCCGCCGGCGCTGACCATGCCCGAGCCGACCGCGTTGTCCACGGCGGACTGCACGGCCGCATCGAGCCGGTCGTGCGGATGCACCTCGCGAATCAACCCGGCCGCGGTCGGTTCCTCGACCGAGAACCGGCGGTCGAACATGATGGCGTCGCGCGCCACGGCTTCGCCCACGAAGCGCGGCAGGCGCAGGTTGGCACAGCCGGGAATGATGCCCTCCTTGCGTGCCGGCAGATTGAAGTAGGCGCCCTGCTCCGCAATGACGTAATCCATCACCAGCAGCAGCTGGCAGCCGCCGCCGATCGCAAATCCGTCGACCACGGCCAGCCAGGGTTTCTCGTGCGTGTCGTCGGGCTCGTCGAGCCGAAAATCGGCCCGGGAGTGGCCCCGGTAGAGCTTGTTCACCAACCCGAGGTCGCGCACCAGATAGAAGAGATAGGGCAGCTTGCCGTGGTAAAGGCGCGTCAGGTTCAGTCCGGCCGAGAAGATCCGGCGGCCCCGGTACTTCGGGTGATGCACCGGATCGCCGCGCAGCACACCCATCTTCAGGTCCGGGTGCATGAGGATCAGATCGGCCGCGACTTCCTGCGCGCCCAGCGCGGTGTCGTCTTCGGCGTTGAGGTAGCGCGGGTAGGTGAAGGTCAGGTAGCCGCACTGGCCACGTGCCTCGACGCGCACCGGCCCCAGATCGAGCGCGCCTTTCGCGACGAATTCGTCCAGCCGCGCGCGCGCCTCGTCCGTGGGTCGCAACATGCTCATCAGCATGTGCGTACCAATGCGACGATCGTTCATCAACTGCGAGACGAGCACCCCCTGGGCGATCTCGCGCCCGTCCTTGTCGATCTGCGTCCGCTGCGACTCTTCGTCCACTTGCGCACGCGTCGGCACGAGGCCCGGCCACATCTCTGCCGCGCGCCACATCAGGTCGTCGACACGCAGGACGCGACGGAAATCGTCGGTCAGTCCGCGATAGATCGACTCCCGATGGGTTCGCGCGAAGCGCCAGTTCAGGTCGGCGATCGCGCGAACCATCGACTCGGCCGCCCGCTTCTCCGCTTCGGTACGCTTCGAGCGCAACGGGAGCTTGTCGAGGAGCGCCCAGCCCTCCTCCACCAGGCGCCGCATGACTTCCGCATCCGCGGCCAGCCGGGCCGGTTCGGCGGGTTCGTCGAACGCCTGTCGCGCTATTCGCTGCAGCCAGTCGCCAGCGCCAAGACCGGCTGCCCTCGGCGGGGCGGTCACCACGTGTTGCGCAGCTCGCGGAGTTTCAGGAACACGGTCCCGGGGTCGGGCGTCTCGGGCAGATCCGGAAATGCTGCGCGCAGTGCCGCGATCACCGAGGGGCTGGTCAGCCGGAAAAACGTGTTGACCTGCCGCTCGACCTCGAGCGTCGAGACATAGGCGGCGGCGGGATCCTGGCCGGAGAGCTTGTCGAGCATCGCCTTCGCAGCCTTGTTGTCGGGCTCGCGATTCAGCGTGAACCGCAGGTTGTTCTCGATGTAGTCGTGCCCCGGATAAATGCGCGTCGATGCGGGCAGCTTGTCGAGCTGCTCCGAAAATGTCTTGTAGAGCTCGGCGGGATGACCTCCGTTGTGGCAATTCCCCGCGCCCGCGTTGAACAGCGTATCCCCGCAGAACAGCGCCGGTTGATCCGTATGCGACAGCAGGCACACGTGACTCATGGTGTGGCCCGGTGTGTCAAGCGCCTCGAGTTCAACGGTCCTGCCCACCTTGATGACATCGCCGGCCCCGAGTCCGCGCGTCATCCCCGCGATCTTGTCCTGTGCATTCCGGTGCGCCAGGATTCGGGCGCCTGTTGCCCGGACCATCTGGTCGTTGCCGCCGGTGTGGTCGCGGTGTTCGTGCGTATTGAGAATCTGCGTGACGTTCCAGCCCGCCTCCTTAGCGGCTTTCAGGCACTTTTCGTGGTCCAGGGGGTCGACCG
>JAABRB010000010.1 GCA_011391185.1 Betaproteobacteria bacterium | reverse complement strand
GCAAGGAGCGGAACGACGCCTGGCGGCGAACTGGGCGGTTTTCTTCGGCGAATTTCTGATTCGGGACACTAGCGGCCACGGAAACGGGGCTCGCGCTTCGCGAGGAAAGCCCGCTGGCCCTCGAGGTAGTCCTCGCTCGTGTAGCACGCGTCGATCAACCGCCGGACTGCCACGAGATCGCCCGGTGTGGCGGAACCGGCTGCCGCGCGAATGGCCCCCTTGGCCGCCTGCAGGGTCAGAGGCGCGTTTTCCGCGACGCGCCTGGTGTACTCGGCGACATGGCGGTCCAGGTCCTGGGGTTGCAACATCGAGCCGACAAAGCCCATCGCCACCGCTTCCGTGGCATCGAATCGGCGTGCGCTGAAGAAAATGTCGGCGGTGTTCGCCGGGCCGATGAGCTCGACGAAACGCCGGATTCCTTCCAGACGATAGCCCAGGCCGAGGCGCGCAGCGGGCATGCGAAATGTGCTGTCGGTGGCGCAGTAGCGCAGGTCGCAGCCCGCTGCCAGACCCAGTCCACCGCCATAGCAGACGCCGCGAATCTTCGCGATGACCGGCTTCGTGCAAACCGGGGCGGCGTCGTACGCGGCTTCGACCGCACGGTCGAACTCGGCCAGCCTGGCCGGATCGTTGGTGAATTCCGATATGTCGGCGCCGGCGGTGAAGTCGCCGCCGGCGCCCTCGAGGACCAGCACGCGTATCGAGTCGTCCGCATCGAGGCCGGCGATCGCCGCGGGCAGTTCACGCCACATTGAAAACGTGAGCGCATTGCGCTTGCGCGGATTCGAAAACGCGATCGTTCCGACGGGTCCGGCCGTGCTGACGATCAACCGAGGCTCATTCTTGCTCGGGGTCATGATCCACTGCTCCTCTCTCGTGCCGATTTACTTCAGCGCGTGAAACGGATTATTGAAGTCGTCGGTCCATAACGTCAGACCCGGGTCGGCCTCCGGATTTCGCATGCGCCAATCCGCGCCGGGCGATCGAGCTTGTCGATCGCACTGCCGATCCCGCTCTGACTCGAGTAGTACGGGCTCGGCTGGCGGCGCCGGGACTCCGGCGACCGGTACTGGCCGCCGTGCAGGATCGCGCCATGGCGGAGCGAGCGCCACGGAGCGTCCCCGCCCAAATCGCGCACGCTCACCGCCCCATGGAAGTTGCGTGCGGTATGGAGGGTGCCGTCGGTAAATGAACCGCGTGCCGAGCGGTCGCCACGCCACGGCCGGAACGACCGGAAGCATCACCAGGCTCGCGACGAGGAGCACCACGTGGGTCCAGCTCTGGATCGCGGGTTTCGGCGTCCTGACGAAGGCGTCCGCATAGGCGTAGCCCGCGAGCAGGCCGGACTGGAAAAAGACCATGCGAGTCGTCCAGTCTGCCGCCGATGCGCCGAACCAGGGCAAGATCTGCTTGGCGATGAGCGGCTGCACGAGAAACAGCAGGAATGCCCTCAGAAACACAGTGGCGGTATAGACGAAGAGCATCCGGAGGGCGCCAGGCGACGCGCCGTTCGTGGGAGGCCGCGCGGATTCTATCAGGCGGCGGTCATGGACGGCGCGCCTGCCGGGGTCGTTCCGGCGGTGGCCTGATAGCATTGCACGGTCCGCCGGACACCAGCCGACTGCGGGAACAGACTGACATGGACCGGACCGAGCGCTTCTACAAGATTCACCAGCTGCTGACGCGGAAGGCGATCGTCCCCGTCCAGGATTTCCTCGGCGCACTCGACGTATCGCTCGCGACCTTCAAGCGCGACCTGGAATACCTTCGCGACCGCCTGCATGCGCCGATCGAGTGGGACCGGGAGCGCCGCGGATACCGTTATGTCACGGCGCTTCCGGACGCGCCGCGCTTCGAGCTTCCCGGCGTCTGGTTCAGCGCCGCCGAGATTCGCGCGCTCCTCACGATGCAGCAGCTGCTGGCCGGAATGCAGCCGGGTCTACTCGAGCCGCATGTGAAGCCGCTTCTTGCACGGCTGCGCGCGCTCCTCGGTTCGGGGGCGCACTCGGCGGACGAGATCGAACGGCGCATCCGGATTCTCCACCTGGGCGCCCGCGCCGTGCAGCTCCCGCACTTCGAGCATGTGGCGAACGCGGTCCTTGGCCGCAAGTGTCTCGATATCGTCTACCGTGGCCGCGGCTCCGATCAGACGACATCGCGCGAGATCTCGCCGCAACGTCTCGTTCACTATCGGGAGAACTGGTACGTTGACGCCTGGTGCCATCTGCGCGACGGTCTGCGCAGTTTTTCGGTGGACGCGATCCAGCGCGCGCGACTGCTCGACAAGGCGGCGAAAACCGTTCCCGACGGCGAGCTGGACGATATCCTGGCGAGTGGCTACGGCATCTTCTCCGGCCGTGCGACCGCCTGGGCGAAACTGCGTTTCACGCCCGAGCGCGCCCGCTGGGTGGGTGCCGAGGCCTGGCATCCGCAGCAGAAGGGACGTTTCGAAAAAGACGGCAGCTACGTCCTCGAGCTGCCTTACGCCGATTCGCGCGAGCTCGTCATGGACATCCTGCGGCACGGTCCGGACGTCGAAGTGCTCGAGCCCGCGGAGTTGCGGCGGGCAGTGCAGCGCCAGCTCGAGGCAGCCGTTGCGCGATACGGAAAATGACCCGGCGACGGGCGGCCTGCGCAACGGTTGCAGGCTCATCGGCTGAGCCAGCAACCTGCGGAGAATGCACCCTCCCAACACATGCCGGAGCATCATCCATGGCCCCGACCGAAGCCTTCGAATTCTTCGACGTCAGTGCGCTCGTACCGATGGCAGTCTTCTTCCTCTGGTGGGTGCTGGGCGACTGAACACTCCGGTCGCGCGGCTGCCGATGCCGCAGCGCGCCTGCGACAATGAGCGCGCATGCTGACCGTCATCCAATCGAATCGCCTTGAAACGCTGGCGGACCGACTTGCCGGTCTCCTGCACGATGACCCGCTGCCGCCGCTCGTGGACGAGACGATCGTGGTGCAGTCGGACGGAGTCGGGAGATGGTTGAAGCTCGCACTGGCCGAACGACTCGGCGTCGCAGCGAGCATGCGTTTTCCATTTCCCGCAAGCTACGTCTGGGAGCTCGTGGCGCGGATCGTTCCCGACGTGCCCCGCGAGTCACCGCTGGCGCCGGAGGTGCTCAAGTGGCGCGTCATTGCCGCGCTGGCACGGACTGCCGGCGATCCGCGATTCGCGGAAATCGGCCGCTATCTCGCAGACGGTGACCTGCTCAAGGCCTATCAGCTCGCCGGGCGGCTGACGAGTGTGCTCGACCGCTACCTGGTCTACCGCCCGGATTGGATCGCAGCGTGGAGCGCCGGGCGGCACGCGCATCTCGGCGCGAACGAAGCTTGGCAAGCGGCGCTGTGGCGGGAGATTGCGGCAGGACTGCCCGAGGCGGCGCAGACCGATCCGCGCGAGCGGTTTCTGGCTGCGATCGGCGCGAGCGAGGCGGCGCGCGCTGCGCTGCCGGACCGGATGCACCTCTTCGCCGTGGAGGCATTGCCGCCACCCCATCTCGAATTCTTCCGGCACATTGCGCGCTACCGGGAGGTGCGGCTGTGGATCGTGAATCCCTGCCGCGAGTACTGGCCGCTCATCGAGGACCCGCGGCGCGTCGCGCGCGCGCGTGCGGCGGGCGCTCCGGACGCCGCACATCGCGAAACGGGCAATCGCCTGCTCGCGTCGCTCGGGCGCCACGGCCGCGCGCTGATCGATGCGGTCGTCGGGGATCCCGGTGGTTCCGAAGGTGAGTACGTCAACCCGTCCGAAGTCCGCCGCACGCTGCTCGCGGCGCTGCAATCGGATGTCCTTGCGCTGCGTGAGCGCGGCGACGAGGGCGCGACGCTGCTCGACTTCGATCCCGCCGACCGCTCGCTCGCTGTTCACGTATGCCACAGTCCGATGCGCGAGATCGAGGTCCTGCACGATCAGCTGCTCGACCGCCTCGCGCGGGATTCGACGCTGCGGCCCGCGGACGTCCTCGTGCTGATTCCGGATGTCGCGGTGTATGCACCGTTCATCGATGCCGTGTTCGGCACTGCGCCAAGGGACCGCCATATTCCTTACGCAATCGCCGATCGTGCGCGGACAGCGGATGCGGCGAATCTGCGCGCATTTCGCGCCCTGCTGGCGCTTCCCGAAGGCCGGCTCGAGGCCGAGCAGGTTCTATCACTGCTCGAGTTTCCGGCCGTGCGGCGGCGGTTCGGCATCGATGCGGGAGATCTCCCCGCAATTCGCGCGTGGGTCCGCCAGGCGGGAATCCGCTGGGGAAGCGACGCGATCACGCGTACCCGGCTCGGATTGCCACCCGCGCGGGCACACAGCTGGCGCGCCGGGCTCGAGCGACTGTTGCTCGGTTACGCCATGGCGGGCGACGGCGCGCAGGCCTTCGCCGGCGCGCTGCCGGTCGACGGTGTCGAAGGCGGCGACGCGACGCTGGCCGCGCGCCTCGCGTGGTTCGCGGAGAGCGTGTTCGCACTCGACGAGACCCTGCGCAAGGACCGATCGCCAGGCGGCTGGAGCACGGCGCTTGCTGCGGCACTCGACCAGTTCATCGTTCCGGACGAGGACGACGCGTCCGAAATCATCGAGATCCGCACGGTGGTCGAACGCATGGCGCGCGACGCCGACGCGGCCGGCTTCGGTGGCGACCTCCCCCTGGCGGTGATTCGCGCGCACCTGGACGCGGTGCTGGGGGTGGCCGCGCGAAGCAGTACATTTCTGGCGGGCGGCGTGACGTTCGCCGCACTCGGCCCCTCGCGGCCGGTGCCCGCCCGTGTCGTCTGCATGGTGGGCATGAACGACGGAAGCTTTCCCCGCGAAGAGCGCCCGCCGGGTTTCGATCTTGCTGCCCAGCATGCGCGACGCGGCGACCGGACGCGACGGGAGGAGGACCGTTACGCCTTTCTCCAGGCCATGCTGGCCGCGCGCGAAGTGCTCTGCACGAGCTATACCGGCCGCAGCGTCCGGGACAACAAGACGATCCCTCCATCGCCGCTCGTCACCGAACTGCTCGAGGTTGCCGAGCGTGCCTTCGCGCCCACGCAGCGCGAAGCGGCACTGCGTGAAATCGTCGTCGTGCATCCGCTCCAACCCTTCAGCCGGCGTTATGGCGGCGCCGACGCAAGACTCTTCACCTACGCCGACGAGTACGCGCGGCGCGCAAGCCTTCCGGCTCCGCCGCGATTCGCGGGGCGCCGCGTGGCAGACACTGGCACGCTTTCCGCGGTCCTCACGATCGAGGCGCTGGCGCGGTTCCTCGCCAATCCGGCACGGCATTTCTTCGAGCGACGCCTGGGCATGCGGCTTGACACGAGCGACGGACCGCTGGAGGGGGCCGAGCCGTTTTCGCTGACGGAACTGGCCGGATGGGAAGCGGACCAGCGCGCGTTCGCTCTGCGCCGCGCGGGATGCGGCACCGATGCGGTGCGCGACGTTCTGCGCGCGGCGGGAATGCTGCCGGACGGCGCAGCGGGCGACGTCGCGCTCGCGGAGCGGCTGGCCGATATCGAGCCCATTCTGGCAGTGCTCGATCGCGCAACATTCCTGACGCCGGTCGAGACCGTGGTCGATATTCCCGGTACCGCCCCGGCGACGCGCCTCGCGATCACGCTCGACGGCCTGACGTCCGAGGGTCGGATCGCCTGGCGCGTTGGCCGCATGCGTGCAGTGGATCGTTTGCGCGCCTGGCTCGCGCATCTGGCGCTCACTGCACTGGCGCCGGCGCATGTGCAGCCACGAACGCGGCTCCTGTCGCGGACGCAGACCATCGTTTTCGGTGCAACCGACCGCCCGCTCGAGCACCTGGCCACACTCGCCCGTATCCATGCGCAGGGCGGCGACGAGCCGCTCCCGTTCTTCCCGGAGACGGCCATGGCATTCGCGACCGGACTGGCAAGAGGTGAGGAGGCGGCGTGGCGGGCCGCGGTAAAGCAGTGGCAAGCGGAGCGCGACGGCGACCTCTATTTCAAGCTGGCATTCTGCGATACGGATCCGCTCGACGACCAGTTCGCCGCGCTCGCGCGCGCGATCTGCAGCCCGATGCTGGCCGCGGAGACCGATGATGCCTGATCCACTTGGCGCAGCACTCGATTTCGAGGTCGCCCCGCTCGGCGGATCCGTGCTCGTCGAAGCGAGCGCCGGGACCGGCAAGACCTGGACGATCGCGGCGCTCGTGCTCCGGCTGCTCCTCGAACAGCATGCCGGCGGCGGCCGGTGCCGGATCGAGGACATCCTCGTCGTGACCTATACCAACGCCGCGACGGCGGAACTTCGCGATCGAATTCTCGCTTTGCTCGTCGCGGCGCGGGCGGGGCTCGAGACCGGGCGCGCGGACGATCCGCGGGTGAGCCACGCGCTGGCCGTCACCGCGGAACGACGCGCCGATGCGCGCGCCGACCTGGACCTCGCCATCGCGAGTTTCGATCTCGCGCCGGTCTACACGATTCACGGATTCTGCCAGCGCGCGCTGGCCGACAATGCGTTCGAGAGCGGTCGCCCATTCGACACTGAAATTCTCGCGGACGAGTCGGCGCTGCGCGAATCCGCGGCACGGGACTTCTGGCGCAGGGAGATGGCGAAGGTCGGTCCGGAGCGTGCGGAAGCCCTGCTGCGCGGATTCAAGGGGCCGGACGGTTTGCTCGCGAGGGTGAAACCGGCGCTCGATCGACCGTACGCCGACCTGGTCGACACCGGGCCGGCACCTGATCTGACGAGCATCACGCCGCGCGCGCGCGCGGCGTACGAGCGTGCGCGAATGCACTGGACCGGCGCACGCGATTCGATCGTCTCGCTGGTCGCGAATGCGAAGCTGAACGGTAATAGCTATCCGCCCGGACGGCTGGCCGAGTGGTGGACCGACCTCGATGCTTATTTCGCCGGTGCGTCGATCGATTCGCCGCCCGACAAGCTGGCAAGGCTGACGCCCGAAGCGCTTGCGAAGGGGCGGACCAAAGCGGGCACGGTGCCCGAACACCCGTTGTTTGCGGAAGCGTCGGCCTTGCTTGGCGCCCTCGATGAGCTGGCTGTCGGGAGCGGAGCCGCGGATGCGGATCTGCTCGCGCGCTTTCTCCTTTATTGCCGCACGGAGGTTGCGCGCGGCAAGCGAGAGCGTGCGTTGCAGTCCTACGACGATCTCCTGACGGGTTTGCGCGATGCGCTGCGGGGCGCAGGCGGGGCGGGGCTCGCAGCAGCCCTGAGAGCGCGCTACACGGCCGCGTTGATCGACGAATTTCAAGACACGGATCCGATTCAATCCGAGGTGCTGCAGCATATCTGGGGAAACTCCGCACAGCCGCTGTACTTCGTGGGCGATCCGAAACAGGCCATCTACGGCTTTCGCGGCGCAGACGTTTTCGCCTATCTCGGCTTCCGCGCGCATGCGAGCGCCGGCTTCACGCTTGCCGTCAACCAGCGCTCGGATCCGCCCCTGCTGGACGCCGTGGCCGCGCTTTTCGCAGGCGCGGATCGTTTCCTGATTTCAGACATCGCGTGGGTCCCGGTGTCTCCCACCGATCGACCGCGCGGGCAGCTCGCGATCGAGGATGCGCAAAGACCTTTCACCGTATGGCACGTCAGGCCGGAGCCGGGGGAGACCAAGGACGGGGTCCGACGGCGCATCGCAGATGCTGTCGCGGCGGATATCGCGCGGCTGCTCGCCCTGTCGCGCGCCGGCGAGGCGCGGATCGTGCCACCGGGCGGTGATTCGGAAGCGCTCGCGATGAGCGACATTGCCGTTCTCGTCAGCAAGCACGCCGAGGGCGACATCGTCCGCGAGGCGCTGGCGCGCGCCGGCCTCGCCAGCGTCACCTACGGCGCGGATAGCGTCTACGCGTCGCGTGAAGCCGAGGATCTCGAGCGGATCCTGCGTGCCGTGGCGGAGCCCGGACGAGAGGCGCTGCTCCGTGCGGCGCTCGCCACCGAGCCGTTCGGGATGGACGCGGCCGCGCTGGCGGCGCTGGCCACGGACGGTGCCGACTGGGAGGGGTGGGTGGCGCGCTTTCGCGAATATCACGATCTCGCCCGCACCGACGGTTTCGTCCGGATGTGGCGCGAGCTGGCGTTGCGTGAGGGCATCAGCGAGCGGCTGCTGGCCCACGCGGACGGCGAGCGGCGCATGACGAACATGGCGCACCTCGTCGAGCTCCTGCACGGCCGTGCGGAGATCGAGGGTCTCGACGTTGCGCAGCTCGTCCGCGCGCTCGGCCATGCGCGCGAGACGCCCATCCGTGATCCGGACGCCGAGCAGTTGCGGCTCGAGTCGGACGAAAATCTGGTCAACATCATCACGGTGTTTCGCGCGAAAGGGCTCGAGTTTCCGGTGGTCTACTGTCCCTTCCTGTGGGATGGATATCAGCGATCCGGCCGCGGTCGGGTCGCGGTGTTTCATCCGCACGGTGCGGCGGGTGGCGCCCTGATCGATCTGGGCGGACCGGATATCGACACGCATCGAGAGATTGCGGCGGCCGAAGAGCTTGCCGGCGATCTGCGGCTCGCCTATGTTGCGCTGACGCGTGCCCGCCATCGCTGCACAGTCGCATGGGGCGCCCTGCGCGATGCGGAGACCTCCGCGATGGCCTGGTTGCTGCACGCGCCGGATGCTTCGGGCGACGACCCGATCGGCGCATTGAGAAAAGCCTTCAGGCAGGTCGACGACCGAGCGCTGACCGCGCGACTTGACCGGCTCGTGCTCGATTCGAACGGGGCCATTGCAGTGAGTTTGCTCCCCACCACCACGCACGCGCAGGATCAGGGAGGGCCGACGCCCCCGGCAGCGCTTGTTGCGCGGGCGTTCAAGGGGAATGCTGCCCCGGGCTGGCGCGTATCGAGCTTCAGCGGGCTCGTCGCGCGCCGCGCGGACGAGATGCCCGACTACGATTCAATTCGTACTCCCGTCGTGGCACCTCGCCAGGTCGGCGGCGACGACGCGTTCGGATTGCCGCGCGGAGTGCGCCTCGGCACTGCCTTGCACAAGGTGCTCGAGGGGCTCGATTTCGCGGTGACCGACGATGCGCGAATCGTTGCCGCGGTCGCTCGCGAGCTCGCGCAATCGGGCCTGGAAGAATCCTGGACACGTGCGACCGTGCGCGTCGTTGCCGACGTGGTTGCCACGCCGCTGGATGCAAGCGGTTTCGCGCTGCGCGATCTCGTGCGCGCGAATCGTGTCGACGAACTCGAATTCACGTATCCGGTGCGTGGTGCGGCCGCGAGCGAGCTGGCCGCCGCCCTCGCGCCGATGCGCGCGAACGGGTCGCGCATACCGGACTCGATCGGATCGCTCCTGCTGGCGCCGGCGCGCGGTTTCATGCGGGGGTACATCGATCTGGTGTTCGCCCGCGACGGGCGTTATTTCATCGCCGACTACAAGTCGAATTGGCTTGGAAACACGATCGAGGATTACGCCCCGGACCGGTTGGCGGTCGCGATGGCCGATTCCTTCTACGATCTGCAATATCTCGTCTACACGGTTGCGCTCCACCGCCTGCTCGCGACACGCATCCGGAATTACGACTACGAACGTCATTTTGGCGGAATCTATTATCTGTTTCTGCGCGGCATGCGACCGGCCCACGGCCCGTCCTTCGGGGTGTATTTCGCGCGGCCCGCCGAGTCGCTCGTGCGGACGCTGGATGCCTGCCTCGCCCCGGGCGAGCCGTTGCTGCATGCGGGAGCGCAGGCATGATGCGTGCAACGCTGCCGCTCCTGCCGGCGGAGTTCGCGCGGATCATGGGCGACCTCGTTCCGGACGCGGGCGAAGTTTCGCGGCTGGCTGCGGCGCTGGCGGCGGAGGCCACAGCGGGAGGTCACGTATGCATCGATCTCGCCGCGGTCGCCGGAACAATCGCGTTTGATGGCGCAGTGGAAGTGCCGCCGCTCGACACGCTGCTGCGTGAACTCGAGACGAGCCCGCTCGTGGCGCAGCCGGGAGGATTTGCCCCGCTGGTTCTCGATGGCCGCCGGCTGTATCTGCATCGCTACTGGCACTACGAAACCACGCTTGCGGCAGCATTGCTCGCGCGCGGCAATGCTGCCGTCGAGCAGATCGACGAGCCGGGGCTGCAGCGTGCGCTCGACCGGTTCTTTCCGGCCATGGACGCGACGCTGGATTTGCAGAAGCTCGCCGCCGCGGTCGCGGGGATCAAGCGGCTGGTCGTGCTTTGCGGCGGGCCGGGGACCGGCAAGACTGCGACGGTCGCACGCATTCTGGCCGTTCTGACCGAGCTTGCAGGCCCTGAGCGCGTCGCGATCGGCCTTGCTGCGCCGACGGGCAAGGCGGCCGCCCGCCTGCAGGCGGCGCTTGCCGCACAGCCGGAGATGGCGGCCATTGCGCCGCAGGCCGTCACGTTGCACCGGCTGCTCGGGCTCGCGATCGGGGGTGCGCCGCGATATCACGCCGGAAATCCGCTGCCGCTCGATGTGGTGGTCGTGGACGAGGCATCGATGATCGACCTGGCGCTGGCGGCGAAGCTCGTGCACGCGCTCCCGGCACACGCGCGGCTGATTCTCGTCGGAGACCCGGACCAGCTTGCCTCGGTCGAGGCGGGTGCGGTGCTTGCAAGCATTGCCGGCACGGCAAGCGCGTACTCCCCGGCGGTGGGCGCTCGGCTCGCGCGCTTGACCGGGCAGCCGGTTCCGATCGGCGCGTCCGTGTCCGGGGTGTCCGATTCGATCGTCATGCTCGAGCGGAGCTATCGATTTTCGGCGACGAGCGGAATCGGTCGGCTGGCGCGTGCCGTGCGTGCGGGGGACGCAGACGCGGCGGTCGAGGCGCTGGATGCCGGGGACGAAGTGACCTGGCAAAGCGCGGAAGCCGATGCACTGGGAGACGCGATATACGCCGGCTACGCGACGTTCTTCGAGACGATTCGCGCGAACGCGGATGCGAGGCGGTGTTTCGCGACGCTCGCCGGCTTTCGCGCGCTGGCGGCGGTACGCGACGGCCCGTTCGGCATCCACGCGCTCAACCGTGCGGTCGAACAACGGCTTGCGGTCCATGACCCGGCAGTGCTCCATCAACGCTGGTATCCGGGTCGCCCGGTGATGGTCACGCGCAACGACTATGCCTTGCGACTCGCGAATGGCGACGTCGGGATCGTCATGAGGGATGCTGCGTCACCAGGCGGGATCGTGGTCGCATTCGAGGCGCCGGACGGGGGAATTCGACGCTATTCACCGGCGCGCATGCCCGAATGCGAGACGGTCTACGCGATGACCGTTCACAAGAGCCAGGGTTCCGAATTCGACGCCGTGCTGCTCGTGCTTCCGCCGGAGCCGGCACCGGTCCTGTCACGCGAGCTCATCTATACCGGCATCACCCGGGCGCGCCGACACGTGGCGGTGCTCGCGCAGGCAGACGTGCTGAGGGCGGCCATCGGCGTGCGGGTAAAGCGGGACTCCGCCCTGGGTGAGCGGATCCGCAACCCCGGATCCGGCGCGACTCTGGCACTATAAGCGCGCGCATCCGCGCGCAAGGGGTGACTCATGGACGTGATGGCGATACAGGCACGACTTGCCGCGCATGCCGTCGAACGGAACTGGGATCCATTCTTCAGCCCGCGCAGCCTCTCGATGGCGGTAGCGGGCGAAGCGGGCGCGCTGCTCGCGGTGTTCCAGTGGCTCTCGGAGGATCAGGCGCGTCGAATCGGCAAGACCCAGGACAAGGACGCGGTGGCCGACTCGATTGCCGACATCGTGCTCTACGCGCTACGCCTTGCGGAGACCGTTGAAGTCGATCTCGAAGAAGCGGTCCTTGCGCGGGCCGCCGAGAAATATCCCGTGTCGGCCCGACGCTTCGAAGGCGTGGACGACATGGACGCGCGCGAGAGTTCGCGCGCACCGAAGGAACTTCCGCAGCCCGATCCGGGTGCATCGGCGCGGGCGGCGCCCGCGCCCCGCAAATTCGAGACGGAGGCGCCCCGCACGCCGCCGCGCGCGGCACCCATCAGGAACGAGCCGGGGAGGCCGGTGCCTTCGGCTCCGGGTCGTCCACAACCCGCCGGCGAGGTCGAGGAAGCTCCGGACGAAGAGATCCGCATCGTGCTCGGTCCACCGGAGGTCGTCGCCCCTCGGCCGCCGGGGCGTCCGGAGCCACAGTCCCGGGGACGGCCGGAACCGGCGCCGCGCGAGCGGGTCGATGTGCCGCCGCGCACGAGGGCTGACCCGCCCGCTCGCGCGCCGGCCGATCCTCCAGCGCGCGAGCGCGCGGTGCCCGTGGCGCGCGCCGATCCGCCGCCGCGCGCGGAGCGCTACGCGAGTATCGACACCGACGCGGTTCTCGATCTGATGAAAGGCCTCAAGAAGCGGGTCGAGGACTCGCGGAGCGACGACGCGATCCTGCAGGAAATCAAGGATGAAATGGATACGCTGCGGAGAAACATCTACTCGTCGAAATCAAAGCCGGCCTGGATTGCGGGTGGGCTGGAGCGGCTCCTGGCAATTCTCGAAGAGGCCGTGGTGCATCCGGTCGGCGACAAGATCAATTTCAAGGACTACATTTCCCGGATTACCGGCATGCTCCAGAAATAGCGGATGCGGCCGATGTCGCAGGCCGGAAGGCCGAATCATGTCATTGTCCGGACGCCGGACAAGCGGATGTGCGGCGCCAGCGCGACGACCGGCGGACATCAGGCAATACAGCATTGCCTTGACTCGGAACTGATCGACGCGGCTGCAAAAAAAGGTATCCTAAATCAGGAAGAGATCTTGCACCCCGAAGCAACAAGGAGACGTTTACGATGATGCAAACCGATCTTCAGATCACCGTTCGCGACATGGAGCATTCTCCGGCACTCGAGGAGCGGATTCGCGAGAAGGTGAAGAAGCTCGAACAGGTTTATCCCCGCATCATGGGCTGCCGGGTCGTTCTCGAGGCGCCCCACCGGCACAAGCACCAGGGCAAGCAATTCATCGTGCGGCTGGACGTGACGGTGCCGGGCAAGGTGATCGTGGTCAATCACGATCATCACGAGGACGCATACGTCGCGTTGCGCGACGCTTTCAACGCCGCGCGTCGTCAGCTGGAAGAGTACGGGCGCATACAGCGCGGGGATGTCAAGACACACCCGCGTGAGGACGACGCTGCCCCGGCCCCGGCAGGGGACTGACAACTCGCACGGCGCATCGCCGAGCGGACGCCCATTTGCGACGCGCCGGCGGGCAGGGCCGCACTGAAACACCCGATCGGGAAATCTGTCCCGCCGATCCGGAGCCGCATCTTGTTGATGTTACAGGGTGTGTAATCTGACTGTCGCGTCCGCGCCGGAATTGCGATCGTCGAGGTTGCCAGTGGACCCGGACAGGATCAGAATATTTCTGCCGACAGAGTGGATCAACGAGGTCCGATCCCGACAGGTGCCATGCGGGCACGCAGTCCAACGAGCGGATCGGAAGCAGTTTCAAGGAGAGTCGCCATGCCACGCGCCATCCCCGAAACGACGCCCGAATTCGACAACGCGCGCATCATCGAGCGGCCCGACGGCTTCTACTGGCAGTCCATGGAAACCGACGAGGAGTCGGGACCGTTCAGGACGCTGACCGATGCGGTCGAAGACCTGGAATACAACGTCGACGTGGAATTCGACGCCCCGGATACGCTGGAGGAAGCCGAGGCCGACCTCGGGGTCGAGGGTTACATCGATCCCGAGACGGGCGAGCTCGAGGATCCTTCGCTTCCGCGCCTGGACGAGCACTGAATCCCCCGATTTCCGGGGGCGCATCGTCGACACGCGCACCGGGAAGCTCATGCGGGCTAGCCCGGTGTCGCCGGGCCGCGCAGGCGTTGCAACACGCTGCGTAATCCACGCCAAAGTCCATGCCAAAGGCCGGGCAGCAACCACGCGGCGAGCACCGTAAAAATCCCGAGTCCGATCAGGAACACGATCGGGGCCTTGATCGCCGCGAACAGCCCCGCCGGAACCAGCAGGTCTTCGGTCGCGGACGCCGCCCAGTTCGTTACGGGCTCCGGCGAGGTGTTGATCAGGGCCCGCCCACCGGCCTTCGTCAGGTGCGCGCCGGCCGCAATGGAGCCGCCAAGAATGGCTGCGGCGGCGACCCACGCCGGATCGGTCGTGCCCAGCGCAGCGGCGGCCAGAAACGCGCCGGCGGGTATGCGGATGAAAGTGTGCAGCGCATCCCATGCCGAGTCGAACGCGGGAACCTTGTCGACGACAAACTCGACGACCAGCATCATCCCGGATGCGCCAAGCACGAGCGGATGGCCAAGCACCATCAGGGGCTCGGGCAGGTCGAGGTACCCGAGCCGGCCCAGCAATCCGGCCAGAAACAGCACCAGGTAAAGCCGAATTCCGCTGGCCCAGGCGAGTCCGCCTGCCAGCGCAATGGTCTCGACGACACTCACGAAACGATTATATGCCCCAGAAGGTCACCCCCCGGGGCCTGGTCCGGAGCGCAGAAGAGATCCCGCCGAACTGCACAGACGCGCGCGCCGTAGCATAATCGCGAAAAAGAAAACCACTGATGTGAACGATTCGCAATTGCGGAGGAGAAGTCCATGAAATCCAGACAGCTCGATGGTAGCCAGCAGCATCGTGCCGCACGGCGTCGCTTGCTCAAGGCCGCGGCGGCCACTGCCACGCTTTCCAGCCTCGGTTTTCCCGCCATCGTGCGTGCCCAGAGCACGTTGAACGTGGGTGTGCTCCTGCCGGAGTCCGGCTTCCAGGCATTCATCGGGCAGTCGTGTCGGCGCGGCGCCGATATCACCCCCGACGTGCTGGCGGCGCTCGGCTACAAGGTCCCGTTGAAGATCATGCACGCGGATACCGAGAGCAACGTCGAGGTGGCCCGGTTGCGCGCCGAGAAGCTCATCAATGAAGGCGCGAACGTCCTGGTGGGTCCGTTCGACTCCGGTGCGGCGGCGGCGATCGCGCAAGTAGCCGAGCAGAAGGGCGTGCCGTTCGTCATCAATATCGCCGCGGCGCCCCAGATCACCGAGCAGGGCTACAAGTACGTGTTCCGGAATTTTCCGACGGCCATCGATCTCCTGCGCAACGGCCTCGGATTGATCGGCGATCTGTTCCAGGCGACCAACACGGTGCCGCGCACGGCGGTCTTCATGCACGTCAACGATACGTTTGGGCAGGCGATGGCGAAGGGCATCGGCGCCACCATGACGCGGATGACCCAGCTGCCGTTCAAGATCGTCGAGACCATCTCCTACGATCCGGCGGCCCGGGATCTTTCGGTGGAGATCGCGAAGGCCAAGGCGACGAACGCGGACTTCCTGCTCCTCGTGAGCCGCCTGAACGACGCAATCCTGCTGCGCCGGGAGATGGTGAAGCAGCGCTGGAATCCGATGGGAATCATCAGCCCCGGCAGTCCGGGCATGTACGAGGAGCAGTACTACAAGACGCTCGGCAAGCTCTCCGATTACCCCATCTCGAACGTGCCGTGGTACGACCCCAAGGCGCCGCTCACCGGCGCCGTCGACAAAGCGTTCACGAAGCGCTTTCCGAAGGAAAAATTGATGTTTCACGCGCTCAACGTCGGATTCACGTTCGAGGCGCTGCTGGTGGCGGCGGACGCATACAAGCGGGCCGGTTCCACCGGCGCCCAGGCGCTGACCGAAGCAATTCGGCAGACTGACATCAAGAGCCGGATGATCCTCGGCGGGCCGATCAAGTTCGACGCCAAGGGACAGGTTCAGGGAATCCTCTCCGCCGCGGTGCAAAATCTGAACTTGCGGCCCACCGTGGTGCTGCCGGCGGCCAGCGCGGAAGCGAAGCCGGTGTTTCCCTGGCCGTCCTACCAGCGCAGCTGATGCACTGATGCGAGTGATCTGACCGGAGCGCGGCGTCCCGCCGCGCTCCGCGTTTCTATACGATCGCCGACACCGGACCAGAATGCCGATCGAGCTCTACGTCAATGCGACCCTGAGCGGCGCACTGACCGGTCTCATCTACGGCCTCATGGCGCTCGGGCTCTCAGTGATCTTCGGCGTCGTCCGGGTCGTGAACTTCGCGCACGGCGAGATGATGACCGCCGCGATGTATGTCGCCATTCTCCTCGCCGCGGCTTTCAAGCTCGACCCGCTGGTTGCGATGCTGCCGGTCGGGGTGGTGCTATTCGCGGTGGGTTATGCTCTGCAGCGCGTGCTCATCAGCCCCTTCATCGTGCGGCCGGAGCACACGCAGTTCATGCTGATGATCGCCGTCGCGACCATACTGGTGAACGCCCAGCTGCTCATCTTCGGTCCGAACGCACGCAACGTGCAAGTCGACTATGCGCTCGACTCTTTTGCCATCGGCGAAATCATTCTCGACAAGGTGCGCGTGTACGCGGCAATCGCCGCGCTCGCCGTGTCGGCGGCGCTCTTCGCATTCTTTCGGTTCGCGCTGATCGGCAAGGCCATCCGGGCGTGCGCCGACAACTATATCGGCGCCCAGGTGGTCGGCCTCGACGTGAGACAGCTCTATGCCATCACATTCGGAATCGGGTCCGCCTGCGTCGGCGCGGCCGGTTGCATGCTGCTGCTCCTGGTGGACGTCACCCCTTCCCAGGGGCCCGGCTATACGCTGCTCGCATTCATCATTGTGATCGTCGGCGGAATGGGCAGCCTGACGGGTGCGCTCCTGTCGGGCCTCATCATCGGCATGTCGGAAGCCCTGGCAGGTTTGTTGTTCGTGCCGTCGGCGAAGAGCATGGCTGCATTCGCCATCCTCATACTGGTGCTGCTGGTCCGGCCCCAGGGATTGCTCGGAAGGCGCGCGTGACGGCGCTCATCGAGGGCATTCCGAAGCGCTCGCTCGTCGCGCTCGCGGTGCTTGCCGTGCTGCTGATTGCGGCGCCGGCGGTGACGAATGCGTACGTCCTGTCGGTCCTCATCCTGTGCCTGTACTTCGCCTACGTCGGCCAGGCGTGGAACATCATGATGGGTTTCGCCGGGCAGCTTTCGCTCGGGCACTCGCTCTACGTGGGAGTCGGCGCGTACGTGTCGGCGTTGCTCTTCGTGAAGTTTGGCGTCAATCCCTGGATCGGGGCGCTCGCCGCGATTGTCGCATGCACGGTGCTTGGCGTGGTCATCGGATTTCTCGCATTCCGCTTCGGCATCGCCGGCGTCTACTTCGCGATTCTCACGATTGCATTCGCGGAGTTCACGCGCATCGGATTCGACCACTGGCACTGGGCCGGAAGCACGGGCGGGCTGTTTCTTCCGGTCACCCACCGTGAAGTGAACAGTATCCTGACGCTGCGTGGCTCGCCGACAATGTTCTATTACGTCATGCTGGCGTTCACCGGAGCGGCACTGGCGCTTTCTCGTGCGCTCCTGACCAGCCGCTTCGGTTATTACTGGCGCGCGATCCGCGAGGACGAGAGCGCGGCCGAGGCGCTGGGAATCAACGCCTTTCGCTACAAGATGACCGCGGTCGCCTTGTCGGCGGCAATGACGGCGCTCGGCGGCGTGTTCTTCGCCTTCTATTACAACAACCTCTTCCCCGAACAGATCTTCTCCATCGGCCGCTCGATCGAGATCATCCTCGGACCGATCATCGGCGGCATCGGGACCCTCATCGGGCCGCTCGTCGGCGCGTTCCTGCTGACGCCGCTTGCCGACGTGCTGTCCGAGATCATGATCTGGCTCGGAATCGACACGCCCGGCGTGAAACACGTTTTCTACGGTGTCTGCCTGCTAGCCGTCGTGGTTTTTCTGCCCGACGGCGTGTGGCCGCCGATCGCGCGGCGCCTGGGTCTTGCCGCGACGCGGTCGCGGCGGGAATGACGATGGCGCTGCTCGAAGTCAACGGAATCACCAAGCACTTCCGCGGCCTGCGGGCGGTGGGCAACGTGAGTTTCACGGTGGAGGAGGCAAGCGCCGTCGCGATGATCGGTCCCAATGGCGCCGGAAAGACGACCTGCTTCAATCTGATTGCGGGAGTCTTCAAGCCGGATTCCGGGAATGTGCGCCTCGGTGGCCGGGACATCACGGGATTGCGTCCGCACGAGATCTGCCGGGCCGGCGTAGGCCGGACGTTTCAGGTGGTGAAGCCGTTTCCCCAGATGAGCGTACTGGACAACGTGATGGTGGGTGCGCTCAATGCGCACCGTCACGTGCGCGACGCCGAGCGGCGTGCCACCGGGCTCCTTGCGCTGCTGCATCTGGACGGCAAGGCGGAATTGCAGGCGGCACACCTCACGCTTCCGGAGCGCAAGCGACTGGAAGTGGCGCGTGCGATGGCTACCGGTCCGCGCCTGCTGCTGCTCGACGAAGTGATGGCCGGGTTGCGGCCGACCGAGGTGGACGAGATGGTCGGCATGTTCCGCCGCATCAACCGTGAGACGGGGCTCACCATCCTGGTGATCGAGCATGTGATGCGCGCCGTCATGGCGCTCGCCGCGAACGTCGTGGTTCTGCATCACGGCGAGAAGATCTGCCAGGGCGCCCCGGAAGCCGTCGTGCGCGATCCCGGCGTACTGGAATGCTATCTGGGCGAAGCGGCGCTGTGATTCTCGAGGTGACCGATCTCGATCTTTTTTATGGCGACGCCCAGGCGCTCGACAAGGTCTCGCTCGCGGCGGAAACAGGCAGCATCGTCGCAATCATCGGCGCAAACGGCGCCGGGAAGTCGAGCCTGATCCGCGCGATCGCGGGCATGGAGACGCCGCGTGGCGGTGGGGTGCGGTTCAAGGGTGCGGCGATCGAGGGGCGGCCGAGTCACTGGATCTGCGAGCGTGGCATCGGGCAGGTTGCCGAGGGGCGGCAGGTCTTTCCGACGCTGAGCGTGCGCGAGAATCTGGAGATGGGCGCGCTGCTCCAGCGCGCCCGCCCACGCCTCGCAACGACCCTGGAAGAGGTCTACGCGCTTTTCCCGCGGCTGCGGGAGCGCGCGAGCCAGGCAGCGGGCACGCTTTCCGGTGGCGAGCAGCAGATGCTCGCGATCGGCCGCTGCCTGATGGGGCAGCCGGAACTCATCATGCTCGACGAGCCATCGCTCGGCCTCGCGCCGACGATCGTCCATGAGATGTTCCAGATCGTGCGCAAGCTCAACGAGCGCGGCATTACCATCATCCTGGTCGAGCAGAACGTCGCCGCGTCGCTCAAGCTCGCGTCGCGCGCGTACGTGCTCGAGAACGGAAGAATCGTCATGGAGGGGACCGGCGCGGACCTGCTTGCCGACGATCGTGTCCGGCAGGCGTATCTGGGATTGTAGGCGGGCGAATTTCACACACGCCCGCGATGGGCGTGAAGAACGTCACGTCTGCGCATCACAGGCAGGCAATCGGGTGATCGTCCGGGCGATCTGGCACGCGACCTGCTTATAACAGGTTACTTTCGCCTGTTTTTCCTCCTCCTTTGGGGTGAAAGTCTTTAGCCCGGGCAGATGCCCGGGCTTTTTCTTTGGGGGAAACCGGCTGGTTTCCTCAGGAGCAAACCCGGTAGGTCACGAACAGGAGGAAACCGGCTGGTTTCCTCAGGAGCAAACCCGGTAGGTCACGAACAGAAGGAAACCGGCTGGTTTCCTCCCGTTACCCTCCTTCCCGCTTTGTCGCCGAGGCGTGAAATCGTTCCGCGGGGGGGCGTCCTGATTTCGACAGCCGCGTCATCGACTAGACGCAAGCGGCGTGTTCCGCGCGCGGGTCGGCTCAGAGCCTGGCGCCCGGTCCGAGCCCGCGCTGCTTCTCGTAGGTGGTTTGGCACGCGGTGCATCGCTTGGCAGTCGGATAGGCGACCAGACGCGCATCCGCGATTGGTTCCTCGCAGTCGACGCACACCCCGTAACTCCCATCCGCCAGCCGCCCGCGCGCCGCGTCGACATCGCGCAGTTCCTGGACGTCGCGCTGCGCCTCGGCCAGATCGAGGCCGGCCATCGCTTCCGCGGATGCGCTGTCGCCGCCTTCGATGCTCTGGTCGATGCTCGCCGTGCCGGTCTTGTCCCGCGAAGCGGATAGCTTCCGCCCGATCTCTTCCACCAGCACGGTGCGGCGCTTCGCGAGCTGCTCCGCACGTTGCGCTTTTTCCTGATCGGTCAGCATGGTTTCTGTAATCCGGTTCGTTCTCTGAATCTACGCTAACTTGCCGCCCGATCCGGCCATTGACCCAGATCAAGCGAACCGAAATCGTGCCGCCTCGCCGGCGGTCCGGTTGAAAATCGTGGCTACATCCGCATAATCCCTTAACCGAGGAGGACATGTGATGGCGGCGAATTCGTACGACACCGCGACCGAAACGTTCGAGCGTGACGTTGTGGAGGCGTCCCGGCGCGTGCCGGTGCTGGTCGACTTCTGGGCGCCATGGTGCGGCCCGTGCCGTGCGCTGACGCCAATACTGGAGAAGCTCGCGGAAGAGTATCAAGGCAAGTTTCTGCTCGCCAAGATCAATACGGACGAGAATCCGGAGATTTCCGCGCAGCACGGCATCCGGGGAATTCCGAACGTCAAGGCGTTTCTGGACGGACGTCTGGTGGACGAGTTCGTCGGCGCGCTCCCCGAGTCGGATGTGCGCCAGTTCATCGCGCGCATGCTTCCCGGCCCGAGCGTCAAGCTTCGGAGGCAGGCGCACGAAGCCGTGGCGGCCGGCGATTTCGAGGCGGCCGAGTCGGCACTGCGCCAGGCCCTCGAGCTCGATCCCGGGTCCACCGACATGGGCATCGACCTTGCGGAGCTTCTGGTGGCGAGGCAGGAATTCGGCGCCGCCGAGCCCTTCGTGGAGGCAGTGCCGGAACTATTGCGTGACGAGCGCACGCGGCGACTCGCCGCGAAGATCGCGTTCTGGAAGAAGGGGCGGGACCTCCCCGACCTGGCCGTGCTCCGGGCGCGCGTCGCGGCCGACCCGGCGGCGCTTGCCGCGCGGCGTGACCTCGCAGACCGGCTCGTCATCGAGCGGGAATATCGGGGCGCGCTCGATGAGCTGCTCGAATTGGTTCGCAACGGGACCGAGGCGGAGCGCGAGTCCGCGCGCGACGCGATGGTCAAGGTTTTTTCGCTCGCCGCCGACCAGCCGGACCTGGTAGCCGACTACCGGCGCCAGCTGGCGCGTGCCTTGCACTAGCCGCTGACACGGGCGGACGAGTCGGGAGCACCTTGCCTCGTTTTGCCACCGCCAGGGCTTTGCGAGACCTGGCCCCGGGGCGGTGAACTTCCGTACCGACCGGCCAGGAGCGTATGGCAAGGCCATAGAATTTCCGGCACAATCATTGCACGCAGCCGCGTGCCGGCAAGCCATCCGCCGCGGGGGCGAAACGATGTCGAGCGAAACGCCACTCATCCTCACGCTGGACTTTCACGGTGTCCCCCACCGCTGGGTGACCTGGCAGCAGGCGTGTTTCTACTACGCGAAAAACCTGGTGGCCTGGACGCTGGGCACCACCGCGTTCACGGTATACGGGGGCATTTCGCGGATGACCGGCCGCCGATCGAGCATATCGGGCAATTCCATCATCGCCATTCGCGGCAAGGCGATGGCCATGAAAGGGTTCAACCAGGTCCCGCCGCTCAACAATCGCGAGCTCTTCCGCCGCGATCGTCACATCTGCGCCTACTGCGGGGGCGATTATTCGTTCCTGCGGCTGACCCGCGACCACGTCCATCCCCTGTCGCGCGGGGGGCGGGATACGTGGATGAACGTCGTGACCGCGTGCCGGCACTGCAACGGCATCAAACGCAACCGGACGCCGGAAGAAGTGGGCGTCGAGCTGTTGTACGCGCCCTATGTTCCGAACAAGGCCGAGTACCTGATACTGACCAATCGGCGCATCCTTGCCGACCAGATGGAATTCCTGGTCCAGCACGTCTCGTCCCACAGCCGCGTCATTCCGGTCGCGCGCACCGCACCCTGACGTGACGCACCGGCTGCAGATGCGGCGCGGGTCGGGTCGCACTTGCGCCGGCGCAGCACAGGCTGCTGCTCATGCCTGACTTCTGGCGCCACTCCGGATTCCATCTGCTCGCCCGCGATAGTGCGGGACGCCTCGGCGTCACCGACGACTTCCTGCGCGCGTATCTGCTCCGGCCGGAGATCCGCCCGGTCGAAGAATCCGGTCCCGCCGAGTGCCGTCTGCACGAGTTATTGATGGAAGATCCGCGCCGTTCGGTTGGCGCACCGGAGCTCGCGTCGGTGGAGGACCCGGACGCGCGCTTCAACTACCAGGTGCTGCTCGATTTCTTCGTGCGTCTCCTGGCCGCGCCTTCGGTCGAGGCATGCTACGCGGCACTGTTCAAGGGCACCGGTGTCACCGTTCCTCCCGCGGGTGCCGGGGTGACGATTCCGCCGCTGTTCGTCGATCAACTCGCGCAGGTCGTGCTGCGCAACGTCCTCGAGGGCGTCGACGATCCCCTCGAGGCGCGTGCCGGCGAGCTCTTCTTCCGCGAGCAGAAAGCGAGCGTGGAAGGCGGGTCCATCGTGCTCGCCGACCTGGAGACCGTCGAGATGCACGCGAGCGGCAGCGCGTACGGTTCGCTCGGGCGACTGATCATCGAGGCGCAGGCACCGATTCGCAGCACGAACCTCGAGGTTCTCGACGAGCAGAACGCCGCGGAGTACTGGTCGCGCGACCAACGTCACGACTTTGTCCTGAATCTCAATCACGGCCGTGCGGGACCGAAGGCGCTGGCGCGCGTCCTCGAGCGCTGGATCCGGCACTTCTTCCAGCTCGACGTTGCAATCGAGCCGCTGCCCGAGATCCGGGACGAGCGCTGGGTCTGGCACGTGGGACTCGATGCGCAATCCACCGCAGTGCTCAACGATCTTTGGCAGGGCGGGGAGGTCGAGCCGGGCCGGATGCGCCAGCTGCTCGCGCTCTTTCGCCTGGACATTGCGGAGACTGCCCTGATCCGACCGGAGGTTTCCGGACGGCCGATCTACCTTGCACTCGGCATGGACAAGCACAACGTGGTTCGACTCAAGCCGCAGAATCTGCTTATTAATCTGCCGTTCGTGGCAACCTCTTGACCGCTCTCTTGCAACCCGCGGTGGCGGTGCCCCCGCTGTACTGGCAGCGCGCGAAGCGGGCGCTGTCGGGCCGTGATGCCGTCATGCGCGCCATCATCAGAGGCCATCCGCGCATTGCCTTGCGCAGCCGCGGCGATGCGTTTCAGAC
>JAABRB010000093.1 GCA_011391185.1 Betaproteobacteria bacterium | reverse complement strand
GTGGTGTCGAGCGCTGATCGAAGCTGCAACCACCCCGTCGGGCTTCACCCGACACCCCTCCTTGGAAAGGAGAGGATGGTTTAAATCTTTTTCCCCTCCTCTCCGAGGAGGGGTGGACGCGTAGCGGACGGGGTGGTGTCGAGTGCTGATCGAAGCTGCAACCACCCCGTCGGGCTTCACCCGACACCCCTCCTTGAAAAGGAGGGGATACCGTTCCTACTTCCCGCCGAGCGGCGGGGCTACTGCGTGACCGCCGCCCGCAGCGCCTTGCGCCCCGGATGGGCGGCGCCGCAATGTCCGCACTTGCGAAGCGTCTCGTCGGCGTAGAACTTCTCGAAGAGCGGCGGCATCACCGTGACGATCTCCTGCGCCTTGCGCAGCGGGTACTCGAACCGGTACACGAGCTGATGGCATTCGAGGCAATACCACTCAAAGGCATCGACGTACGGATCGTGGCGCGGACTCTCCACGACGATGCCGATGCTGCCGGCCTCGGGACGCTGCGGAGAATGGCGCACGTGCGGGGGAAGGAGCATCACTTCGCCCTCGCGAATCGGGATGTCGATCGGGGGCTTGCCCGGCGCGTCCATCACGCGCAGCACCATGTTGCCTTTCAGCTGGTAGAAGTATTCCTCGACCGGGTCGTCGTGAAAATCGGTGCGCTGATTGGGGCCGCCGATCGCCATCACGATCATTCCGGCGTCCTCGAACAGCAACTGGTTACCCACCGGCGGTTGCAGCCGGTGCCGGTTGTTCTCGATCCAGCCCTGCAGATTGAACGGTTTCAATCCTGCTCCGATGCCCATGACGCTTCCCTTCAAGCTGCCGCGCGAGCGGATCCGGCGGGTTCGAGACGCAGCCCACAGGATTCGAGCGCCGCGCGTGTCGCGGCCTTCTGCTCGTCGGTAAGGTCAAGCAGCGGGCGACGCACCGGTCCGCCGGCCTGGCCGAGCAGTTCCTGCCAGTACTTCTGATGCGCCTGCGGCGTGCCCGCCGGGCGTGTGCGCTTGAGCGCCTGGCGCACCGGCTCGAGGCTGTCGCGAACCTTGCGCGCTGTCTCCACCTCGCCGCGCATCGCGAGCTCGGTGTACGCCTTCATGCGCTGATCGTGCTTCGTCTGCATGAGATAAGGCGGAGTGGAGCACAGATAGACCTGCCAGCCGAGCTCGACGATGTTGTCGAACCACTCCACTTCCGAGGCGGTGCTGACGATCAGCCTGTCGCCCACCATGCGGGTGAGCCTGACGTACATCTCGCGGGGGACGCTGTACTTGATCGCCACGACGTTTGGCAGATCGGCGAGCCGCGCACAGAGCTCCGGGCTCATCAGATAGCCCGCGTCAGGGTGGCTCCACAGAGCAATGCCGATGTCGACCTGCTCGGCGATGTGGCGGTAGTACTCGTAGACCGTGGACTCGACGTCATGGCCGAAGTTCAGGAGCGGACTGTGCACGACGACGTAGTCGCCGCCGACCGACTGCGCATGCTTGGCGAGTTCGAGGACCGTGTCGAGATTCTGGTCCGAGCACGACAGAATCGTGCCGCGACCGGCCGCCGACGCTTCCTCCGTCGCGATCTCGAAGGTCCGCTTGCGCTCGGCAATCGACATCGAGAAGAACTCGCCCTGCTTCCCGGACACGAATATTCCGGCCAGTCCCAGGTCGCGGTACCAATGACGAAGATTGCGGCGCAGGCCGTCCTCGTCGAGCGCCAGTTCCAATGTGAAGGGGTTGAGCGCGGCAGCCCAGATTCCCCGCAGGTTCTGCCTGGCGTAGTCCTTCGCGTCCCGTTTGCGATATTTCACATTCCGCTCCCGTCTTGCGCGCCGCCGCCTGACCGGTAGTCCTCGCTACAGACTTTCGGTGACGACCATCCGGAACTTTCCGGTTCCTTCCCGCGCAGTGCGGGCAGCCCGGTACTCCGGGGAATCGTAGAACTCCTTCGCTTTCCCGATGCTCGGGAATTCCAGGATCGCCAGGCGCGTCGGCGACCAGTCCCCTTCGAGTATGGCGGTCGCGCCGGCCCGTGCGAGATAGCGCCCGCCGTATTTCTGGATGGCGGGTGGCGCGAGCCGCTTGTACTCCTCGTACTTGCCCGGGTCGGAAACGTTCATGTCGGCGATCAGGTAGGCAGGCATCAAATGCTCCTTACAGCAAACGTGTGAAATGGCTGGCCAGTCCGGCCGCTCCGCAGCCGAGAATGACCGGAATCATACCTGCCTTGAAGCGAACCAGCGCGATCACTGCCGCGACTGTCACCACGAGCGCGAACCCGTCGAATCCTCCGGAGAAAGGGGCACCCGCACTCGCTTGAGGCCACATGACGTGCCACGCGAAAAAGGCCGCGAGGTTCAGGATCACCCCGACCACCGCAGCGGTAATGCCGGTGAGCGGCGCGGTGAGGCGCAGGTTCCCGTGGGAGGATTCCACCAACGGTCCGCCGACCAGGATGAGCAGGAATGACGGCAGAAACGTGAAGAACGTGGCCACCGCAGCACCGCCCAGCCCCGCAACGAAAACGGCGCCCGGTCCGAACACTTCCTTGGTCCATCCGCCCACGAAGCCGACGTACGTGACGATCATGATCAGCGGTCCGGGCGTCGTCTCGCCGAGCGCGAGTCCGTCGATCATTTGCGTTGCCGAGAGCCAGCCATAGGTCTCCACGCCGCCCTGATAGACGTAGGGCAGCACGGCATACGCGCCGCCGAAGGTGAGCAGCGCCGCCTTGGTAAAGAACCAGCCCATGATTGAATAAGTGCCGTTCCAGCCGAAAATTCCGATGACCGTGGCGAGCGCGAAGATCCACAGCGCGAGAAACGCTCCCAGGAGCCGCCAGAAGTGCGGCCAGTCATGCCGCGCATGCAGCGGCGGAGGCGTGTGATCGTCGATCAGCGCCGCGCCATAGTGTTTGTTCGCGGCCCCGTGCCCGCCGCCGGTCGTAAACGTCGCAGGCGCAATGCGTCCGCCGAGATAGCCCAGGACGCCTGCCGTGAGGACGATTGCCGGAAACGGCGCGCCGAAAAAGAATATGGCGATGAAGGCGAGAGCGGCCATCGTCCACAGTGTCGCGTTCTTGAGTGCGCGCGAGCCGATGCGATAGGCGGCGAAGAGCACGATTGCCGTGACCGCTGGCTTGATGCCGTAGAGGAACGCGGCCACGGCCGGCACCTGGCCGAAAGAAAGATAGATCCAGGTCAGCGCGACGAGGATGAAAAACGACGGAAGCACGAAGAGCCCCCCGGCGACGATGCCGCCCCAGGTGCGGTGCATCAGCCAGCCGATGTAGGTCGCGAGCTGCTGCGCCTCGGGGCCGGGAAGCACCATGCAGTAGTTGAGGGCGTGCAGAAATCGCCGCTCCGAAATCCAGCGGCGTCGCTCGACGAGCTCCTGGTGCATCATCGAGATCTGCCCCGCCGGGCCACCGAAGCTGATGAAGCCGAGTTTCAGCCAGTAGCGGAATGCCTCGCGGAGCGGGACCGGCGCGGGCGCCGCGCCGGCCTCGGGGAGAGGATTCGAGTGACCGGTCTGCGCGGCGTCGCTCATTTGTTGAAAAGCTTTGCGTCGTGGCGCTCGTCACGTGCCGAGCGCAGCCACGCATAGAGCGCGTCGTACATCTTCATGCCCTGCTCGAGCATCTCGTGGTCGTCCGGGTAGAGCACCGACAGTCCGAGTGAAAAGGCGAGCAATCCCGGAGACTGCGGAGCGAGGTCGAGCCGCGCGGTATCGGCGCCGCGCACGATCGTCGCAAGTGCCGCGAGCGCCGGCTCGGCGAGGGCGAAGTCGGCGAGCATGGCATCGAACGTGCACTGCTCGCCCCGGTGCGAGAGCTGCACGCGGGGGACGTCATAGGGAATCGCATGAAGCGCCTCAGCCTCCGCAAGCACCCGATCCGACGGGACGTAGTGAAATTCCGCCAGCGAATCGATGAAGCGGCGCACCAGCCAGGGACAGGCGATGCGGTCGATCTTCGGCCGTTCGCGCGTCACCCAGCGAGACGGCTCAACGCCCGGGATGCCCGGCACGCCCCCGGCGCGCACGGTGGGCGCCCCGCTGGCGCGCCAGGCTTCGACGCCGCCGGAGAGAATGCGCGCGTCGAATCCGAGCCCTCGCAGTTGTTCCGCGACGCCCTGGCTGATCTGGTGACCCTGGACGCAGTAGACGACGACCGGACGGCCGCGATCGAGCCCGGGCGCCCAGCCATCCACGGCGTCGTGCAGCCTGCGGATCGCGCCCGGCACCAGGCGCGGGTCGGCGTCGAAGGCGGGCTGCTTGCGAACATCGACGACGAGCGGCGCGCTGGGCATGCCGACCAGGCCATGCAGCGCTTGCGAATCGATCGAGGGAACGTGCGTAGAAACGGTGGTATCCATGGCGACTCCTCACTCGTTACAAGAGAATGTCGCAGAGCTTGGACGGGACACCGCCTGACCGGGAGCCTGCCGCCCCGGTACGGAGACTCTACCCCGCTCGCGGGGTCGTGCGCAAGCGGACAAAGATGCGACGCAACCCTACTCGCCCGATCGGCGACGGCGACCGATTCGGTGGGATGCTGCGGCGTCGCTCGTGTCATAACCGGGTAACGCGGCGCAGATGGACTTCATTTCGGCGCCATGCACGAACGCAAGGAGCCGCTGGACCCCTTCGTCGCGGACGCGCGCTTCCCGGCAGGCGAGATGGTAGGACTCGATCGCAAGCGGCGTGAAATCAAGGCCGAACTGGACCGCTGCGGCACGGATAGCGAACCCCGCATCCGCTCCGCCGCCGGCGACGGTCGCGGCAACTGCGAGGTGCGTGAATTCCTCATCCTGGTAGCCGCGCACGTCCGAGGGGCGCACGCCCGCCTGGCGCAGAAGTCGATCGATCAGGATTCGCGTACCCGATCCGCGTTGGCGATTGATGAATCGCGCGCCGCTGGTCGCGATCTCCGCAATGGTCCTGATGGGCGGCGACTGGCCATGCCGCGTCACCAGGCCCTGTTCGCGTCGGAAGAGCGGATACACCCGGATGGGTTCCGGAACGCCCCGCGGGAACAGGTCGCGCAACACCCGCTCGAGCGCCTCATCGGGAGCCGTGTGAAATCCGGCGAGGTCACAGCGGCGTCTTGCCAGGGACTCGAGGCAATCACGACTGCCGTGTATCTGCAGGTCGATCTCCAGCTCGTGCGCATCCGCAAGCCGCTCGCGCGCCTTGATGAGTGCCAAATCGTGGCTGGCGTGGATTGTGAGCTTGCGCGCTGTGCTGGCATCCGGCCCGGAAAGGCGCGCGACGACATCCGCGGCGGCGCGGGCCAGCTCGGGGCCGAGGCGCGCCTCGATTTCCCGGCGCGAAGCAAGCAGATCGGCTCCTAGCGCCGTCAATTGCGTTCCCCGACCCCGCTCAAGCGTCGCGAGCGGCCGGCCGAGCATCTCCGCCCGGCTTGCGAGCTGTCCCCACGCATGCCGGTACGACATGCCGGCGCGTCCGGCGGCGGTGCGCAATGATCCGCTGTCTGCGATCCCCTCCAGCAGCATGAAAAGCGCGCGATCGAAGCGGGTCGGCTCGCGCCCGCCCACGCGCCACGCCAGATCCAGCTCGACTCGTAGCATATGCAAACAATAGCATATTGTTTGAGGGGAGACGAATGGCTTATCCTTAGTCGTGAATGCATAGAGTTATGTAAATGATTGCATATCATATCTTGGAGCTGGGCGAAGGCCCGGAAGGCGCGCGGTCCGTGTCGCGTGACGCCGCATGAGCACGCTCGGGCAGGCCTTCCAACAGGCGCTTGGCCTCGTCGCGGGCGGCGATCCGGACCTCCTCGGCATCGTGGCGCTCAGCCTGCGCATCAGCCTCACGGCCGTGCTGCTTTCGGCACTGATCGGGCTGCCGCTCGGCGCGGCGATCGCGGTCGGCCGTTTTCCGGGACGCAAGTCGTTGATCGTGATTCTGAATGCCCTGATGGGCCTGCCGCCGGTGGTGGTCGGGCTGCTCGTCTATCTGTTGCTCTCACGCGCCGGACCGCTCGGCGAGCTTGGCCTTCTTTTCACCCCCGCGGCAATGGTGATCGCGCAGACGATTCTCATCCTCCCGATCATCGCCGCGCTTTCGCGCCAGGCAGTCGAGGATGCCTGGAACGAGTACCAGGAGCAGCTGCAATCGCTGGGAGCGGGGCGCCTGTCGGCCGCGATCACGCTGCTGTGGGACACGCGATTCGCGCTCGTCACCACCGTGCTCGCGGGATTCGGACGCGCTGCCGCGGAGGTCGGCGCGGTGATGATCGTCGGCGGAAATGTCGACGGCGTAACGCGCGTCATGACGACCGCGATCGCGCTCGAGACGAGCAAGGGGGATCTCCCGCTTGCGCTGGGTCTGGGCATCATCCTGCTTTCGCTCGTGCTGGTGCTGAACGCCGCGGCCTACCTGACGAAAGAGGCCGCGCAGCGGCGCTATGGATAGGTCCGGAGCCGCGATGCGGGCGACCACGACGATTCTTCCGCTTGCGCTGGAGAACGTCTCGTTCGTGGCGGGCGGTCGAGCGATCGTGGATTCGATCTCTTGCGAGATCCCGGCCGGAGACCGGACGATCATCGTCGGACCGAACGGCGCCGGCAAGAGCGTGCTCATGCGGCTCTGCCATGGGCTCCTGCAACCAACCAGCGGGCGTGTTGTCTGGCGGGGCGCGACCGGTAACGCCGTGCACCGCCGGCAAGCGATGGTCTTTCAGCGCCCGATCATGTTGCGACGCTCGGCGCTCGCGAACATCGAGTATGCGTTGGCCCTCCAGAGCGTTCCGCGGGGCGAACGGACACGCCTGGCGCGCGCTGCGATCGAGCGAGTCGGCCTAGGCGACCTCGCCGATCGCCCGGCACGCGTGCTGTCGGGGGGCGAGCAACAGCGTCTGGCGCTGGCTCGTGCGTGGGCGCTCCGTCCCGAAGTGCTGTTCCTCGACGAGCCTACGGCCAGTCTGGACCCGAGCGCGGCACGCGAGGTTGAGAGCGCCATCGCCGCCGTTCACGCGAGCGGCACGAAGATCGTCATGACGACGCACAACCTCGGACAGGTGCGCCGTCTCGGCGACGATATCCTGTTCCTGCACCAGGGGCGACTTGCCGAGCGCGCGCCCGTCTATCGATTCTTTACCGAAACGACGACGGCTGAGGCCGCCGCATTCATCAGGGGAGAGTTGCCATGGACTTGATCCGGCGCTTGTTCGTCGCCGCTGTGCTCGGTGCGGCCGCGCTCGCTCACACGCCCTCTTTCGGGGAGGAGCGATTCATCACCGTTGCCTCGACAACTTCGACCGAGAATTCGGGACTCTTCAAGCACATCCTGCCGATGTTCGAGAAGCGGACCGGGATCCAGGTACGGGTGGTCGCGCTCGGTACCGGTCAAGCGCTCGATCTCGCGCGGCGGGGCGATGCCGACGTCCTGTTCGTGCACAACAAATCCGCCGAGGAGAAGTTCGTCGCCGGGGGATTCGGCGTGCAGCGGCATGACGTCATGTACAACGACTTCGTGCTGATCGGGCCAAAAGGCGACCCGGCGAGGATCCGCGGCGGCAGGGACATACTCGTGGCGCTCAAGAAGATCCGCGACGCCGGCGCCCCGTTTGTATCGCGCGGAGACAAGAGCGGCACCCATGCGGCAGAGGTGCGTTATTGGAAGGCGTCCGGCATCGACCCCGCATCCGGAAAGGGAAAGTGGTACCGGGAAACCGGGTCGGGAATGGGGGCGACATTGAATACCGCGTCGGGCATGGACGCTTACGTGCTCGCCGACCGAGGCACCTGGCTTTCTTTCAGGAACCGCGGCGATCTCGAGGTGCTGGTCGAAGGCGATCCGCGGCTGTTCAACCAGTACGGGATCATTTTGGTGAACCCGGCCAGGCATCCGCACGTGAAGAACGAGATGGGCCAGGCGTTTGTGGAGTGGGTGCTTTCGAGGGCGGGGCAGGAGGCGATCGCCAGCTACAGGATTGGCGGCCAGCAGCTGTTCTTTACGAACGCGACGCCGTGACGCGCCCGTCCTGAACAGGCAATTCCTGCCGTCCGCCGTCGCCGCGTCCCCCGCGCGCGGGGTTGCACGCGGCGCTGTTAGAATTCACGCTTTCCAATCAACCACTTTGCCGCGCGGGCGTCACGCCCGAGCGGCGTGACGCCCGCGCGCATGAAGGTGTTCGGATTTGCCGGCTGGTCCGGTAGCGGAAAAACGACGCTGATCGAGCAGCTGATTCCCCGGTTCGTCGGGCACGGGCTGAAAGTCTCGCTGATCAAGCACGCGCACCACAGCTTCGACGTGGACCATCCCGGGAAGGATTCGTACCGTCACCGGCAGGCGGGCTGCCACGAAGTGCTGGTCACGTCCGCGAAGCGCTGGGTGCTGATGCACGAGACGCGGGGGGAACCCGAGCCGGAGATCGAGGATCAGATCAGGCGGATGGCGCCATGCGACCTGCTCCTGATCGAGGGCTACAAGCGCTACCGGATGCCCAAGCTCGAGATCTACCGCGAGGCGAACGGCAAGCCGATGCTGTACCCGGACGACGACCGTATCGTCGCTGCGGCGTCGGACGTCCCGCTCGAAACGAAATTGCCGCAATTCGATCTGAACGACTATGACGGAATCGCGAGTTTCGTTCTAAAGTACAACGGGTTTCGATGAACAAGCCAATGATCACCGTGGATGAGGCGCTCGGCGCCCTGCTGGGCGGCGCCGCGCCGATTGCCGAAACCGAGTCGGTGAGCACGCTGGAGGCAGCTGGCCGCGTGCTCGCTGCCGACCAGTTCTCCACCGTCAACGTGCCGCCGCTCGACAACACGTCGATGGACGGCTATGCCGTGCGCGCGGGTGACTGCGCGAGCGGCGAGGCGCGCTTGCGGGTGGCGCAGCGCATTCCGGCCGGTGCGATCGGCCAGGCCCTCGCGCCGGGCACCGCGGCACGAATTTTCACCGGTGCACCCATCCCGGCCGGCGCCGACGCGGTCGTCATTCAGGAAGTCTGTGCGGTTGCGGGCGACGACGTCGTGGTTCGGCACGCGCCCAGTCCGGGAGAGTGGATTCGCAAGGCCGGCGAGGACATACGCGCGGACAGTCGCATCCTCGAACGCGGCACCAGGCTCACGCCCCAGGCGTGTGGGCTCGCTGCGTCCGTCGGGCTCGCGAACCTGCCCGTCTATCGGCGATTGCGCGTAGCGGTGTTCTTCACCGGCAATGAGCTCGTGATGCCGGGAGAGAAACTGCCCGTTGGCGCGATCTACAACTCCAACCGGTTCACGATCAGGGGCCTGCTGCAGCGCCTCGGCTGCGAGGTGCACGATCTGGGGATCGTTCCGGACTCGCTCGATGCAACCCGTGAAGCCTTCCGCCGTGCGGCGGCCTCTAGCGACCTGATCGTCACCAGCGGCGGGATGTCGGTCGGCGAGGAGGATTACGTCAAGGCTGCGGTCGAGGCGGAGGGCGAGATCGACATGTGGCGGATTGCGATCAAACCGGGCAAACCGCTCGCGTTCGGCAAAGTCGGGGGCGCGGCGTTTATTGGGCTTCCAGGCAATCCGGTGTCACTCTTCGTCACCGCGGTCGTATTCGTGCGGCCATTCATACTCCGCAGTCAGGGCGTTGCGGGAATCGAGCCGCTTGCGTTCCCGGTGCGTGCCGACTTCGACTGGCCGCAACCGGATGTGCGCCGCGAATTCCTGCGGGTAAAATTGAATGGCCAGGGCGGATTGGATCTCTACCCGAACCAGGGTTCGGCCGTGCTGACCTCTGCGGTCTTCGCAGACGGGCTGGTGGACAATCCCGAACGCCACCCGATTGCGCGCGGCGACATGGTGCGCTATATCCCGCTCTCCGAGCTGCTGGGTTAGTTTCATGATCAAGGTGCTCTACTTCGCACGGCTGCGCGAGGATCTCGGCAAGGCGTCCGAGGAACTCACGCTGCCCGGCGACGTGACGACAGTCGCTGCTCTCCGTGCGCACCTGATGATGCGTGGCGCGACATGGCAGAGCGTGCTGGGGGACAAGAAGGGGGTGCGTGTCGCAGTCAACCAGGAGGTGGCCGACCCGGCCACGCCGGTGGGAGCGGGTGACGAGGTGGCTTTCTTTCCGCCCGTGACAGGAGGCTGACATGCCGGTCCGCGTTCAGTCCGAGGATTTCGACATCGCACGCGAAATCGCCGCGTTGCGCGCCGCCAATCCAAAGGTGGGCGCGGTGGCGAGTTTTATCGGCGCGGTGCGGGATGTCAACGACGGCAGCGCCGTTGCGACCCTGATGCTCGAGCACTATCCCGGCATGACGGAGAAGGCCCTCGAGGGTATCGTTGCCGAGGCTCGGACCCGTTGGAAGATCATCGACGTCACCGTGATTCATCGGGTCGGCGAGCTCAAGCCGCTCGACCAGATCGTGCTGGTCGTCGTCGTGGGCGAGCATCGCGGCGAGGCGTTTGCGGCGTGCGAGTTCCTGATGGACTACCTCAAGATTCGCGCGCCCTTC
>JAABRB010000092.1 GCA_011391185.1 Betaproteobacteria bacterium | reverse complement strand
AGCATGCTCAATCTCGCGATGCTTGCGGCGACGAATCGATCGAACGAGCTGAAGCTGCACCTCAAGGGCGCGGTGAACAACGGCGTGACGAAAGAGGAAATGGCCGAGATTTTCCTGCAGGTGGGCGTCTATTGCGGGGCGCCCGCCGCGCTGGAGAGCTTCAAGGTCGCCAAGGAAGTGTTCACGGAACTCAAGATCTAGCAGCGTTTCCTGATCGAACTGCCGGGCGACGCGTACCCACGTCTGGAGGAGGCGATGAGCGGGGAAGAGCGTGAGTCGGCGCGCGGCTCGCCGTTTCCGGAGATCCGGGAAGTCGGGATGGACGCTCCCGTTCGCTGGCTGCGCGCGGGGTGGGCGGATTTCCGCAAGGCACCGGTGCCGAGCCTCTTCTATGGCGTCGTGCTGGCGGCGATGGGCGCCGCGCTCGCGAACTCGCCGGGCACCGGGGCGGTCGAGCTTGCGCTGGTCACGGGTTTCCTGCTCGTGGGTCCGTTTCTGCTCATGGGCGTGTACGACATCGCACGACGAGTGCAGCGGGGCGAGCACGTGATAATCGGACCAACGATGCGCGCCTGGAAGGCGAACGTGTCGTCGATCGGCTTCTATGCGCTCATCCTGGCGCTGCTGCTCGCGGTCTGGATACGCATCTCGATCGTCGTCGTGGCGCTCTTCCTCGAAGGGGCGCCGCCGTCGGCTTCATCGTTGCTCAAGGACGTCATGGCAAGCCCTGAGGCGCTCACTTTCGTGGCCGCCTACCTCGCAGCGGGATTCGGCTTCGCGCTGTTCGTGTTCGCCACATCGGTGGTGTCGCTCCCGATGCTTCTCGATCGCGAGAAGATGGATACCCTCACCGCGATGATCACGAGCTTCAACGCGCTGCGGGTCAACTTCTGGCCGATGCTCGCCTGGGCGGCGATCATCGTGGTGTTGACCGCGGCCGGATTCGCCACGCTCTATGTGGGGCTCGTCCTGGTTTTGCCACTGGTCGGGCTCGCCACGTGGCACGCGTACCGGGATGTCGTTTCGCAGGCAGACTAGTATTCCCGATCAAGTCTGAATCGCGGAGCAAGAGATGAATACCGTGACGCTCGACAAATCGTCGCTCGACCTCGACGCCTACTGGATGCCCTTCACCAGCAATCGTGCGTTCAAGAAGACGCCCCGGCTGGTGGCGTCCGCGCAGGGGGTTCACTTCACGACGGCCGAGGGCAAGCAGGTCCTCGACGGTCTGTCGACGCTCTGGTGTGTCAACGCCGGACACTGCCATCCGCGGATCGTCGAGCGCATCCGCAAGCAGGCGGGCGTGCTCGATTTCGCCTCGAGCTTCGGCCTCGGGCACCCGGGCCCCTTCGAGGTTGCGCACCGGATCGCGGCGCTCGCGCCTCCGGGGCTCGACCATGTCTTCTTCACGAATTCGGGCTCCGAGGCGGTCGACACGGCACTCAAGATCGTGGTTGCCTACAACAAACTGCGCGGCGAGGGCGCGCGGCGGATATTTATCGGCCGCGAGCGCGCCTACCATGGCGTGAACATCGGCGGCCTGTCGGTCTCCGGCATGTCGGCGAACCGGAAGAGCTTCGCACCGACGCTGCTCGGAAACGTCGATCACCTGCGCCACACGCAGGATCTCCAGACGCGCGCGTTTGCGCGCGGCCAGGCCGCCACCGGCACCGAGCTCGCCGACGAGCTCGAGACGCGGCTCATCCCTCTGCACGACGCATCCAACATCGCGGCCGTAATCGTCGAGCCGGTTTCGGGCGCGGGCGGCGTGCTCGTCCCGCCTGCAGGTTATCTCAAGCGATTGCGCGAGATCTGCGACCGGCACGGCATCCTGCTCATCTTCGACGAAGTGATCACCGGTTTCGGCCGGCTGGGCGTGCCTTTCGCGAGCCAGTTTTTCGGCGTCATGCCCGATCTCTTCACGTTCGCGAAAGGGATCACCAGCGGTGCGGTGCCGCTCGGGGGCGTCGTGGTGAAGCGGGAGATCTACGAAACCTTCATGAACGCAAGTGGCCCCGGCGTGGAGCTCTTCCACGGCTACACCTACTCGGGCCACCCGCTCGCATCGGCCGCGGCGCTCGGCGCGCTCGACGCCTACGCCGAGGAGGGACTGCTCACCCGCGCGGGCGATCTCGCGAGCTACTTCGAGGACGGCATCCACTCGCTGCGTGGACTACCGAACGTCGTCGACACACGAAATCTGCAGCTGATCGGCGCAGTCGAACTCGGCCCCCGGCCGGGCGCGCCGGGCGCGCGCGCGCTCGAGGTGTTCGCCAAGTGCTGGGATCGTGGCGTCTACGTCCGGCCGATCGGCGAGGGCATTGCGTTCTGCCCGCCGCTGATTGTCGAGAAGGCACATCTCGACCAACTGTTCGGCACCGTTGCCGACGTGCTGAAGACCGTGGCATGAGCAGCGTCCAGCGGATCAATTCGCAGCGGTACTGGCAGTCGGTGGAGGCCTCCGGCGAGATCGGCCCCGGACGTCCCGGCGGACTCGCGCGGGTGGCGCTGTCCGACGCCGACCGGGACATGCGCGATCTCTTCGTGCAGTGGTGCGAGGCGGCCGGGTGTGCGGTCACGATCGACCGGGTCGGCAACATCTTTGCGCGGCGCGCGGGAACCGAGGTTGGCGCGGCGCCGGTGGTGATCGGGAGCCACCTCGACACGCAAGTGAACGGCGGAAAATACGATGGCGTCATCGGCGTGCTGGCGGGCCTGGAAATTCTGCGGACACTCAACGATCTCGATCGCAAGACCCGGCGCCCGATCGAGGTCGTTTCCTGGACCAACGAGGAGGGCGCGCGATTTTCGCCGCCGATGATCGCGTCCGGGGCGTTCGCGGGCGTGTTCGAGAGCGAATGGGTGCTCGCGCGGACCGACGACGAGGGCCGGGCGCTCGGTGCCGAGCTCGAGCGCATCGGGTACGCCGGTGACGCAGCGATCGGCGGCCGGCCGCTCGACGCGTATTTCGAACTGCACATCGAGCAGGGCCCGGTGCTGGACGCAGGCCGCGTGGATGTCGGCATCGTCACCGGCGGCTACGCGACGCGCGGGTTCATCTTCGAGGTGAAAGGCGAGACGGCGCACACCGGACCCTGGCCGATGGACAAGCGCCGGAACGCGCTCGTCGGCGCGGCCATGCTGGCCGTCGCCGTGAACGATATCGGCTGGCGCTATCACGCGAGCGAAGGCAAGGCCACGGCCGCGCGCCTCGTGGCGTGGCCGAACAAACCGGGCATCCTTTCGGACTGGGCACAGCTCACTTGCGACGTCCGTCACGCGGATCCGCATACTGCTGATCGTATGGTGGCCGAACTGCTCGAGGCAGTCGACGACTGCGCGAAACGCTCGAAATGCGACTTTCGGATGGCGGACCAGTGGGTATTCGGCGACGAAAGGTTCGACCCGGATTGCATCGCGCTGCTGCGCGACGCGGCGCGGGGCCTCGGCGTGCCGACGCTCGACCTCTACAGCCAGGCGGGACATGACGCGTATTACATTTCCAAGGTTGCGCCCACCGCGATGATCTTCACTCCCTGCGCCGGCGGCATCACGCACAACAACAACGAGCGCGCGGAGCTTGCCCGCACCGAGGCCGGAGTGAACGTTCTTTTGAATGCAGTGCTCGCCCGCGCTGATCGGTAAGAAAACGGAAGGTCACGAACAGGAGGGGATGTTGCGTTTTCCCCTCCGCTTCGAGGAGGGGTGGCTGCGACGCAGCCGGGGTGGTGTGCCGAGTTGCGTCGGAGTTCGAACCACCCCGCCCGCTTCCCGGGCACCCCGCCCGGCCCGAAGCGGGGACGCTTCGGGCCAGGGTGGGAACGGAAGGGTCCCACCCCTTCCTCGGGCCGGCTCGAACGTGCGCAAGCACGTTCTCGAATTCCCGGCTCACCCTTGAAAAGGAGGGGATGCCTACGCTCGCTATGCGAAGGCCTACTCTCAGCGGGAAGGGGGGTAACGGGGGGAAACCAGCCGGTTTCCACCTGTTCGTAACCTTCCCCTCTTGTTCCCCTCCTGCCTAGCTCGGAGTACCTTGCCCAAGTCCGCCAAGCCCGTCCGCAGAACGTATATGTAGGTCCCGCTGCGGAAAGGGGATCTCGATGCCGGCGTCGGCGAGCGCCGCGGCAATGGCGACGTTGAGCTCGTGCGTGGTCTGCAGACGCTTGCTCGTCGCGTCGACGTAGGCGCGGATCTCGAAGTCGAGCGAGCTGTCGCCGAATCCCATGAAGAACACGCTTGGCGCGGGATCCTCGAGTACGTTCGCGTTGGCGCGCACCACTTCTGCGAGCACCTTCTCGACGCGCACGGGATCGGTGCCGTAGGCGACGCCGACCTTCAGCAGCAGGCGAGTCGTCGGGTTGGACAACGTCCAGTTGATCACGCGCTCGGTGATGAACGCCTTGTTCGGAATCAGGACCTCCTTGTTATCCCAATCCGTGATGACGGTGGCGCGCGCGCGGATGCGCGTCACCGTGCCCGAGGTCTCCCCGACGGTCACCAGGTCGCCGAGCCGGATCGGCCGCTCGCCGAGTACGATCAGTCCGGACACGAAGTTCGCGACGATCTCCTGCAGGCCGAATCCGAGTCCCACGCCGAGCGCGGCGACCAGCCACTGCGCGCTCGACCAGCTGATGCCGAGCAGGTTCGTCGCCATGACGATGCCAATGCCGGCAGTTGCGTATCGGGCGACGGTCTTGATCGCGTAGTTGGCGTCGGGCGCGAACCGGACGCGCTGCAGCAGCAGGATGTCGAGCATTCCGCCGATGTTCCGCGTGCCGATATAGGTGACCATTCCCACCGCTAAGGCAAGGAGCACCCCCGTCAGCGAGATCTCGCGGCTGACCTTCTTGCCGTCCACGGTCTCGGTATAGGTCCAGAGCGGCGCATCCGCGCCGAGATCGAGCGTCGTGAACCCCCGGGACCAGATCAGCCAGAGCCCGCCGCCCAGCACGATCGTCGCGAGCATGTTCACGAGCTTGCGCGTCTGGGCGTCGATCTCCACGGCATCGATCTCGTGGACCCGGACCATCGGCGACTCGTCGGAGCCGTCGGGCTGGGCTTGCGCCGCGGCCCGCGCCTGCTGCGCCTCCATCTCCGCGAGCCTGAGGCGCTGAACGGTGAGCCACAACGAGACCAGGCCGTACCCGATGGCCACCGTGAAAACGAGCAGGATGGTCAGGAGGAGAAACTCGTGGAGGTAGATCGCGAGATAGTGGTAGCCCGCGAGCGACAGCACCACGAGCGCCGGACCGAGCCAGACCGGCGCGCGCACCATGACGCCGGCGATGAGCCTGACGCCGATCGTGGATTCGTCCTGATCGATGCGCGCGATCGGCCGGTCGGGATGAAGCGCGCGCCGCCAGAAGACTGCCACGGCGATCATCGCCAGCACGAACGCCATTCGTCCCAGGCTCTGGCGCATGCTTTCCGGGGCGTGAACCGTGGCCACGACGACGACGAACACCAGCGGGGCATACAGGACCAGGAGCTGCTGGAGGCCGCGGCGCGCCGTGAGGACCCGGTCCGGGTTCCAGCCGAAATGCTTGATCGCGACACCCCCGGGGTCGAAGAGCCAGCGCAGTGCCCGGAAGAAAAGCACGATTCCGGCCGTGAACCGGAACGCCAGGCCGGCGCCCTGGGCGAAGAGCGGCGCGTCGCGTGTCATCTCGAGCATGAAGCCGGCGGTCCAGATCGCGAACGGCAGCGGGAGCGCGAGGAGCAGGGAAAATGCGAGCGCCTCGAACGTGTGATGCACGCGGAATGCGTGCAACGGAATCGCCCCGGGAGCGAGCGTCGGCAGCTTGCGCTTGAGCCAGCCGCGCGCGGCGAGCAGCGCGGCAAAGGCGATCGCTGCGAGGATGAGCAGGATGGGATCGCGCTGTGCCGCGCGTTGCCATGTTTGGGTGACGCCGCGCCAGTTCGCGCCCGACAGGAACCACTCCGCCGCCGGGCCGAGACTGCTGAAAGTCTCCAGGCTGACCGGCGACACCCGTATCCAGAAGAGCAGGCGCCGGAGCTCGACGCCGACGTCCCGGGCGCGAAGGAGAAGCGCGGACTCCGCGTCATGGGTCGCGCGCAGGGTCTGGAGCAGGACATCGAGCTGCTTGTCCAGCCGCTCCACGAGCTGCTGCAATTCGGCGAGATTGGCGCGCACGCGCCGCTCGATCCCGGCGCGGGCGGCGGCCGGCGTATCGGCGCCAAGCGTTGTCATCGCCTCGGCGACCGCCCGCTCGAGATCGGCGACCTTCGCCCGTTCGAGATCCACGTCCAGCCGTGCATTCGCGGCCTGCGCGAGGGCCGTGGCACGCATGGTCGCGGACCGGCGATACCGGTCGGGTGCCGGAAGGATCTCGATCTGGCGCAGCAGTACCTGGGCGAGATCGCGCCCTTCCGCCACGATCTCGGCACGCCGCTTCGTCGCGCGCAGCGTCTGCTCGAGATCCGCAAGGCGCTGCCGTCGCTCGCTCAACTCGGCCAGCGCGGCGCTGGCCGCGAGGGAGTTCTCGGCGATCTGCGCGCGTCGCTCGAGGCCGCGCGCCTCGATCTCGCGCGCAGGATCGACCAGGCCGGCGCCTGGCTGGCGCGCGCGCGCGGCTTCGCCACGGGCGCGTGCGATCTCCGCTCGCTGGCGTTCCTCGAGCAGCGTCCGCATCCGCGTCCAAGCCGCCATGCGCACGTCAAGTTCGGCCTGTTTGACAGCGAGTTCGAGCTCCGCAATGCGCGCGAGCGCGGGCAGCGCGACGATCTCGTGATCGACGTGCGCAAGGCGCGCCTGCCGCATCGCCTCCCTGGCGCGCGCCAGATCGCGCTGCGCGGCAAGGAGGGCGGCGGGCACACCGATAGCGGGGGACCCACTGCCTTGCGTATCGCGATCGGAGAGATCGTCGCGCAACTCGGCCTGCTCGATGCGTGCCGAGAGCGGGCGCGCAACGACTGCGTCGAACCGACGTTGCAATTCCGCAGCCCGTACGCGCGTCTGCTCGACCTCTTCGCGCATGCGGCCCTCGAGCCGCTCCAGCGCGTCGGGCGGCAGGTTCCCGAGATCGTCGAGCCCTGCGCGAGACGTCGACTCGGCGCGCACCGAGCGCAGTTCACGCTCGAGTTGCCGGATCGTTTCCGGCGCCCGGTCCAGGGTCTTTCTGGCCGCCTCGATCTCGGCGCGGAGTGTCTCCGCGCCCTCGAGCGCGGCAACTGCCTGCGCGTAGACGTCCATGACCCGGGCTTTGAGGCCGGGCTCGAGATCCTTGCCGGCCTGCGCGTCGGAAAGCCGGGCCTTCATCGACTCGAGTGATGCTCCGGCCGCAGCGGAACCGGTCTGTGCCCAGGCCGGGACGGCGAGGGCGAGCCCTGCGACAGCGACGAGACCCCGCAGCAACCCGATTGGTGTGCTCGTCGGCATTCGAATCCTTATTCGTTCACGGGTGGACGTGGACATCGATGGTGGCGCTTCGGGGCGCAGGTCGGCGGGTAACGTAGTGTAGCGTGCCCGCACGCGCCGACACCCGGCGCGCAGGCGTGGCGGAGCGGCGCGCGCTTTCAGCTAAAATCGCACTCTTTCGCATACCAAGGCAACGCCCATGCCCGCTGTCAGCCGCCGCACCGCCGAGCTCGGCACCGAGAACGCTTTCGTCGTGCTGGCGGAAGTGACCGCCCTCGTTCGTCAGGGCAAGGACATCATCTCCTTCTGCATCGGACAGCCGGACTTCGCCACGCCCGCCAACATCCAGGACGCGGCGATTCGTGCGATCAAGGCCGGCAAGCACGGATACACGCCGTCCGCCGGCATCGGCGAGCTGCGCGAGGCGGCTGCGACGTACATGGGTCGCCTGCGCGGCCTCGACATCGACCCGGACCACGTCGTCATCGGCGCCGGGGCCAAGCCGTTCATCGCGTATGCCATCCTCTGCACGACCGACTACGGCGTCGGCGACGAGGTGATCTATCCGAATCCCGGATTTCCGATCTACGAGTCGCAGATCCGCGCGTGCGGCGCGGCGCCGGTGCCGCTGCACCTGAAGGAGGCGCGCAACTTCGCATTCGATCCGGCGGATCTCGAGGCGCGCATCACGCCGAAGACCCGGCTCCTCATCCTGAACTCCCCGCACAATCCGACCGGCGGGATCCTCGCGCGCCGGGACCTGGCGGACATCGCGGCGATTCTGCGCCGGCATCCCGACGTCTGGGTCTACGCGGACGAAATCTACTCGCGCCTGTGCTACGCGGGCGAATTCGCCTCGATCGCCTCGTTTCCCGACATGTACGAGCGCACGATCATTTCCGACGGCGCCTCGAAGACCTGGGCCATGACCGGCTGGCGGCTGGGATTCGCGTCGAATCCGGTGCTCGCCGCAGAGTTCACCCGGTGGGTGACGAATACCGACTCCTGCGCATCGCAGATCTCGCAGTGGGCGGCGGTGGAGGCGATCACCGGCCCGCAGGCCGACGCCGGGCGCATGCGCGACTCGTTTCTCGAGCGGCGCGACCTGATCGTCGGCCTGCTCAACGGCGTTCCGGGCGTGCACTGCCAGACGCCGGGTGGCGCGTTCTACGCGTGGCCCAACGTCACCGAGGCCTGCCGCAGGGTCGGCGCCGCCGATTCCGAGGCGTTCCGGAAGCGCCTGCTGAACGAGGCCGGTGTCGCGGTGCTGGCGGACATTCACTTCGGAACGCGCGTGCCGGGCGAGGGCCAGCACATCCGGTTCAGCTATGCGGCGTCGAACCAGGCGATCGAAGCGGGCATCGGTCGGATGGCCGAGTTCATCCGGCGGAACACCCGTGCCGCAGCGTGAATGGCCGGGGTCTGGAAGCCGAGCGTCACCGTCGCCGCGGTGATCGAGCGCGATGGCACGTTTCTCCTCGTCGAGGAGGAGGCGAACGGCCGCGTCGTGTTCAATCAGCCGGCCGGGCACTGGGAGCCCGGCGAGTCGCTCGCTGACGCGTGTGCCCGGGAGACGCTCGAGGAGACGGCGCACCACTTTCGGCCGGACGCACTGCTGGGCGTCTACCGCTGGCACTTCCCGGATGCGGACGTCACGTTTCTGCGCTTCGCATTCTGCGGCGCGATCACCGGCCACGATCCGGATCGCGCGCTCGACAAGGAGATTCGGCGCGCGGTCTGGCTGACGCAGGACGAGATCCGCGGACTGAAGGCACGGCACCGCAGCCCGCTCGTCCTCGCATGTGTCGAGGACTACCTGGCGGGGCGGCGCTATCCGCTCGAGCTCATCAGGCACTACGAATGACCGAGCGCATCGTGGTCGGAATGTCCGGCGGCGTGGATTCGTCGGTGGCGGCGCTGCTGCTCAAGCGGCAGGGCTACGACGTCATCGGACTGTTCATGAAGAACTGGGAAGACGACGACGATGACGCGTACTGCTCGACGCGCGAGGATCTCGTCGACGCCGCCTCGGTGGCGGACGTGATCGGCATCGATCTGGAGGTCGTGAACTTCTCGGCCGAGTACCGGGAGCGGGTCTTCGCCGAATTCCTGCGCGAATACTCGGCCGGTCGCACCCCGAACCCGGACGTGCTGTGCAACGCGGAGATCAAATTCCGCGCGTTTCTCGACCATGCGATCTCGCTGGGCGCCCGGCGCATCGCCACCGGACACTATGCGGGCGTGCGGACAGTGCAGGAAGCGGGCGGAAGCCGTCACGAGCTCCTCAAGGCCGCCGACCGCGCGAAAGATCAGAGCTATTTCCTGCACCGATTGACGCAGGAGCAGCTCGCGCACGTGGTGTTTCCGCTTGCGACCCTGAAAAAGCCCACGGTCCGGGACATTGCGCGAGAGGCGAACCTGCCGGTCGCGGAGAAGAAGGACTCGACCGGAATCTGTTTCATCGGCGAACGGCCGTTCCGTGAGTTTCTCAATCGCTACCTGCCGCGCACGCCGGGCGCCATGCAAACCCCGGAGGGGCGGGTGATCGGCGAGCACATCGGCCTCGCGTTCTACACGATCGGACAGCGGAAGGGCATCGGCATCGGCGGGATGCGAGAGTCGAGCGCGCCGGGCGAGCCGTGGTACGTGGCGGAGAAGGACATGGTGCGGAACGAGCTCATCGTGGTGCAGGGGCATGAACATCCGCTGCTGCAGCGGAGCCGTCTGATCGCACAGGACCTCGCGTGGATTGCCGGCGAGCCGCCCAGTACCCGCCGCGACTACGCCGCGAAGACCCGCTACCGCCAGGCCGATGCGCCGTGCCACATTGCCGGCCTCGACGCGGACACGCTCGCCGTCGAGTTCGATACGCCCCAGTGGGCTGTCACGCCAGGACAGTCGGTGGTGGTCTACCGGGACGACGTGTGCCTCGGTGGCGGCGTCATACGATAGCGGGAGGAACCACCCCGCCCGCTGCGCGGGCACCCCTCCTTGAAAAGGAGGGGATTTTCTTCTTCTCCCCTCCTCATTGAGGAGGGGTGCCGCCGAAGGCGGCGGGGTGTGCGCCCGTGAGGGCGCCAGATCAGCGCGGTGAGAGTCCGCGCCGGGGTGAGCCACAGCCCCGTAGTCGA